>NZ_LWFE01001821.1:0-770 GCF_001635675.1 Oleiphilus sp. HI0061
CCGGAAAGAGCTCAACTAACTTCAGGTTCAAGGCTTCAATGAGCTCTGGAACAATATCAACAAAGTGAATTGTGGGTGCGGCTTGCCGATCAAGCAGGTTGATTCCCAATAAACCGTGGTCGCAGCAGCAATCCCAGATGTGCTCGTAGTTATTTAGGCACATCTCATTGAGTTTTTTTAGGCGTTTACCGAGCTTCAAAGTTTTGATTCCATTAATAATAAAAAGGGCCGCATATTTGCGACCCTTTTTTAGTACTGCTGTAGCGCTGTTCTTAGTATGAACGCTGAGCTTAGATCAACTCAATCGCCATAGCGGTTGCTTCACCACCACCAATACATAGTGCAGCAACACCTTTAGACTTGTCTTTCACTTTCAATGCGTTGATCAAGGTAACCAACAAACGTGAACCTGTTGAACCAACAGGGTGGCCTTGTGCACATGCACCACCGAAGATGTTCACCGTTTCTGGGTCAAGACCTAGGTCAATGATAGGCATCATTGCAACCATTGCGAAGGCTTCGTTGATTTCATACAAATCAACATCTTCTTTAGTCCAGCCTGTCTTAGCAAACAAGTTTTCAATTGCGCCAACAGGAGCGATTGTAAATTCACTTGGGTGTTGGGATTGCGTAGCATGACCAACGATACGAGCAACAGGCTTAAGGCCACGTGCTTCAGCTTCGCTTTCACGCATTAGAACAAGTGCTGATGCGCCATCTGAGATTGATGAAGCATTCGCTGCAGTGATGGTACCATCTTTAGCAAAAGC
>NZ_LWFE01001822.1:0-1288 GCF_001635675.1 Oleiphilus sp. HI0061
CGCTTTGACTATTATTGATTGAATGGGAGCGTGACTCCGAGTCGTTTTCTGTTACTTCGGCTTTCATGAGACCTCAAAAAACAATCAGATCATTCCGTATGTGTTTACTGAGTAGTTGTGAGTATTGGCTATCTGCATAAAGGAGCCATAAATTACTAAGTTTTTCGGGTGTTTTACAGTTTTTTATTTTAATTTTTGTTCACACCTTTTATTATGATCAGCTTCGGGTATAAATCTAAGTTGAAAGACGGAATTTCTAAACTAAATACAATAGGGCTACAGACATCACCATGACCTCTTTGAAGAAAGTAAAGCTGCCTCTTGAGCAGGTATATCGCTGGGAAAAAGCAAAAGCGGATGATATTTATCTAACTCAGCCAATGGGTAACGGCGTGGTTCAGGAATATACCTGGAACCGAGCAGTTGGCGAGGCCAGAAGGATGGCTAGCTATATTAAATCTTTAGATTTACCACCAAAAAGTCGAATCGGTATTCTTTCGAAGAACTGTGCGCATTGGATCATGAGTGATCTGGCGATCTGGATGGCGGGTCATATATGTGTACCTCTTTACCCTACGCTAAATGCTGAAACGGTTAAGTATATCCTTGAGCACAGTGAAACGCAGTTGTTATTTGTTGGTAAACTGGACGACTGGGAAATGATGAAACCTGGTGTGCCAGATGATTTACCTTGTGTTTCTTATCCTCTAAGTCCAAAAACAGATTACCCAAGCTGGGATAACCTGGTTGCTGAGCATGCTCCGATACAAGAAGATACTGTTCGGGATGCTGACGAGTTAGCGACGATTGTTTATACATCGGGTTCAACCGGCAAGCCAAAAGGCGTTATGTTGTCATTTGAGGCCTTAGGTATTGCAGCAAGCGGTGTTGCACAAGCTTTGGATATAAAGCCTACTGATAGAATGTTATCTTACTTGCCACTGGCGCACGTGTTTGAACGTTTTGCGGTTGAGCAGTCCTCTATCCATATAGGTGCTCAGTTATTTTTTGCTGATGCTTTGGATACCTTCCTGGACGACTTGCGTCGTGCTAAACCAACGGTCTTTATTTCTGTTCCACGCCTGTGGTCCAAGTTCCAACTAGGTATCTTTAAGAAGATGCCTCCTAAGAAACTAAATCGTTTGCTTAAGATTCCAATTGTGTCTGGTTTGGTCAAGAAGAAAGTATTGACTGCTCTGGGCTTGGAATACTGCCGTTTTGCTGGAAGTGGTTCGGCGCCGTTATCAGGTGATATCATTAATTGGTATCGTAACCTGGGTCTGGAATT
>NZ_LWFE01001823.1:0-1208 GCF_001635675.1 Oleiphilus sp. HI0061
TTGAAGCCCTCGAATCACGGAAGCACCACCAATCTCAATTACCATTGGTTCGCCACCTTCTGAAGTATCGACTACTTGCCCATCATCATTCTTCAACCAATAGTTAACTTTATATACTTGCCTTTCTGCCATTATTTATCACTCTTGTTAATCAGACCGGCTTGCCAACCAATCTACAGCTATGCGCCAGGTATTTTGCGGCGCTTTGTTACCAGCAAAGACGCCCGCATGCCCACCCGGAACAACACAAAACTCTTTATCTTCTGAAGAGACTATATCCAAAACCTTGTGCGCAGCACTTACACTCACCAAATTATCAGACTCGCCTGCAAATGCCAGAATCGAGCATCTAATTTGATTAAACTCGGCCATCACCTTTCCAATACGCATTTTTCCTTTAGCCATGGTGTTATTGATCATCATATGAACCGCCATTTCCCGAATGGTACGCCCTGGATAATCTACCATGTCGTCAAACCACTTGCTCATAGTCAGACTTTCTTCCAAATACTCCCTATCCCATAAATTCAAAAACTTCTCATACGTATTAATCACTGAGCCCATTGGGTTAGTTAATTTAAACACTAGCGATGAAGTCCATCCAGGCACATGAAAATAGCGTGTCGGTAAATCAAGTAAGGAAAAATTAAGCACGTTGGAAACCAGGTGCGCTGGCTTATATATTGCCGACAAAACCTTACCTGCTGCGCCGCTCTGATGCATATCGATCGGACTCGCGACTGTCACCAGGTTTTTGACTGATTCATCACCTGAAACCGCCAGATACATAAGAGAAAGCAAGCCACCCATGCAGTATGCAAAGATTGACACCTCCTCCTCATCAGAATGCGTAATGACAGCATCCATGATCATTGGCATCCACTCTAGCACATAGCTTTCCAGCGACAGGTTTTTATGATCTGCGGTTACATCTCCCCAATCAACCAAGTAAACATCATAACCATTCGCTAAAAAATAACGAACAACACTTCTATGCGGCATCAAATCAAATATCATTGATGTTGCGGCTAAAGGCGGCACCAAGATAACGGGCGTTTTGTGTCGCTTTTTCTCTACCTTGATTTTCTCACCCGCGATCTCAATCTCATCATCCTCTAATGGGTGATAATGACGAACTGACATGATGCCATCTTGAAAGATTTCATCGAATGAACTCAAGTTTGAGATATTAAAGTTCTCCGAAAAAG
>NZ_LWFE01001824.1:0-1115 GCF_001635675.1 Oleiphilus sp. HI0061
TTTGGCCTTAAAGGGACGACGCGACCTGATCGCCATACCATAGCGATTGATATCGAGGCATTTAACTTCCTGTGAGGAGCTGAAGAATTTTCTTAAGCCGACAGGTTGTATTGATATTCGTAAATCAGGCGCTTTATGGCGTCTTTTAATGCGGCGCTCTGCCCAATTTATGAGTTTAATTTTATGCATAGGTATAAAATGGTATGGGGTTAGGTCGAATCAGGAGAGGGATATTAAACGCTAAACACCCAACAAATCAACTTTCAACTGACAGCTGTTCTTATAGTAAATGAATATAGGTTAAATTGTTGGTAAAAATTAGTCTTGTTAAGCCAGTCTGTTTTGTTAATATCGTTTAGATACTTTGAACTAATGCTTTGCATGTAATCATTTTCATAATATTTAAGGGCTCACATTGAAACCGCTATCTACGAAACAATTATACAAAACATGTGATGATGCTGACTTGGGCTTTTCCAGTACTAAAGCTCTGCCGCCATTAAATGAATTTGTAGGTCAGGACCGTGCACAGGAAGCTGTCCGCTTTGCGATGTCAATGCCTGACTCTGGTTACAATGTGTATGCAATTGGCCGCAATGGCTTGGGCAAGCGTACGATGATCTTGCGTTTTCTAGATCATCACCGTAAAGAAAATAGAGAGTTATACGATTGGTGCTACGTTGCTAACTTCGATGAGCCTAGATCACCCAAAGTACTTAAGTTACCGGTTGGCATGGGCGCTAATTTAAAAAAGGATGTCGAAAAGCTTATGACCCGTTNGGTCAAAGGCATTCCTCAGGCTTTCGAGAATGATCAGTACTTTCAGCGCTCAGAAGCACTCAAGCTAGAATACGCTGAAAAGCAAGAAGCGGCATTAGAGAAAGTCGCTAAGCAAGCGAAGCGAAAAAAGGTAAAGCTATCTTTGACAACCCCTGGTGGATACCGTCTCACTGCAATGAATGGTGAAGATGTACATACAGTCGAAAGCTTTGAAGCACTTGCGGAAGATGAGAAAGATCAGTTTGATGATGTAATCACTAAGCTTGAATTAAAGCTAAGAGGGGTGATTAGAAAAATAGCAAACTGGGAACAGGAGTTTGTAGATAAGCAGCAAG
>NZ_LWFE01001825.1:0-1176 GCF_001635675.1 Oleiphilus sp. HI0061
CAGATTGGCACCGCGAGTTTTAATCGTAAGACTTAAAAGCTCTGGGTTTGTAGGAATGTAGTTTGAAGGTGATGCGGCATTAACGAGCTGCCTGACAAAAAACTCTGCTCTGCTACGCGTTTTATCATCAAGGCCTGGCATAGAATTAATGCTATCTAACCATGCACGACCGGTCACCAAATAAGCTTGCTTGATAAAGTTAAAATAAGCGTTTTCAACCCAGCCTTCATCACTAAATCGAAAATCTCCTTTTTCCGCCTCAACGACCGGCTCAACCTCTCGACCCGCAACCTGCGATAAAGCCGACTTAACGACACGAAAGTAATTCTTGCCCAAGTCTGCCGTTTGCTTTGTCGTTTCCCAAGGATGCTTTACAACCTCTTGGACATACTTTAGATAAGACTCTGTAGCATCACTGGCAACAGCCTGCAAGCTACCATGCTCTTCATTCAATTGAGTTGAAAGGTAAGTTAAAGCGCGCTGGCTTTCTTCCATTGCCTTGGCACTCATTTTCCAATAGGGATTATCAAAAAGGTTTTTCGTCATAAGAGCGTGTTCCTAATTATTCTTATAGAACAGGCAGCCAAAAGGGCTAAATACCCAATCTAGAGGTATAGATAGCGGTATGGAGAAAGTGCCTGCGAAAAAAGTCATGAACGGCCAGAACTGCTAAGTAGTACTGGCCTTCATTGTCATACCACTACTTTGCTTTACTTGTCGCTTTAGCAGCTGGTTTTGCTTCAGTTTTGGGCTCTGAAGCCGACTTCATAATTTCTTCCAACTCTTCACGAAACTTACTTCCAGCATCGCTAAGTGCTTGAATATCAGTCATCATCTGCTCGTTTAGCTCGCCAAAAGCTTCCATCTGCTCTTTAAAGAAATCCTGTAAAGACTCAGGGTCCTTTACTTCGGTAAATGCTTTAAAACGGGCCGATGCAAAGTCTGAATATTTTTTCGCCGACTCCATTTGTGCTTTGAAGGTTTCCTGCATAGAGCTGGTCATTAACTCACCAACTTTACTCATAGGCGCCAGTGATTCCTTTGCTTTTTCGTTTAGATCTTTCAAAAAATCTGTATTCAATTCCCTATCCTCATCACTGGGTTTAACAAAACATATCCTTGGCATATTAAGACACTTTTATGTCAGAGATATTTCTATTCGATTGTAATACTAGA
>NZ_LWFE01001826.1:0-784 GCF_001635675.1 Oleiphilus sp. HI0061
TGAATGGAGCTTAGATTCTGCCTTCTGGGATGCTTACAATGAGGGTGTAATATCAATGCGCGTAGGGAATGGAGGCGGAGACCCCGACTTTTTTGCTTGGAAACTGTCCGATGGAGCATCGACAGGAAGTTTCAGCTACGAGCGTCTAGCCGGTGGTGGAGGTGGTTTATCAAACCTAAAACTATGGGGACGAGTTACCGAAGTTATTCGCATTGAAGAACCTGCAAATATCGCACTCTTTATCATTGGCTTATTTGGCTTATTTGCCTCCAGACGCTTTAGCCAAACACACCCTTAATGTACATATGCGCAAGTTCACATTCACACAATTAACTGTCAGATTAGTTTACCCCCCCATAACAAAACCTTATTTTTTACACTTAAAAAGCATGATAATTAATTGTAGTTAAAGACAGAGGCAAATCATTGGTACAATTTATGCGTTAAAACCCTTATGTAAAATTATTAACAGGGAATATCATGAAAAATACTCTTAAAATAATATCAGGTATTGCGTTACTAAGCTTTGCCAGCCAATCTTTTGCAGCGATTTGTACTAGCGAAGGGCGAACTGCAGAGTTAACCATATCCACCGTCTGTGAATCTGGTAATGGAAACCCACACACTAACGATATCAACAATCTGTATGGTGACACACCTAGCTGGGAAAAAGTATCTGACATCGCAGGGTTTGAAGGTACTGACCTAAGCTTAGCTGATGGCCCATTACGAATCGGTTTAAATACAGGTTCTCTTTGGGGAAGCACCGACGTTACCGGAATAT
>NZ_LWFE01001827.1:0-613 GCF_001635675.1 Oleiphilus sp. HI0061
TGGCGGCAGAAGATTCGCTACCTCTTGGTTGATGAGTACCAAGATACTAATATGGCTCAGTACGAGCTGGTGAAGCAAATCGTGGGTGACCGTCATGCTTTGACAGTCGTAGGCGACGATGACCAGTCTATCTATGCCTGGCGTGGAGCAAGGCCAGAAAACCTGGCGCGTCTGGAAAAAGACTTCCCAAGCCTGAAGCTGATTAAGCTGGAGCAGAATTATCGCTCTACCAGTTTGATCTTGCGTGCGGCGAATACCTTGATCGCCAACAACCCTCATATGTTTGATAAAGCACTATGGAGCCAGCTGGGTGACGGAGAGCGAATTCGTGTAATTCGTTGTCGCCATGAAGATGCAGAGGCAGAACAAATTGCCGCAGAGATTCTTGATCTTAAGTTGAAAAAGGACATTCCTTTTAAAGACTTCGCTGTGCTTTATCGTGGTAACCACCAGGCGCGTCTGCTGGAAATCAAGATGCAGGCTTTTCAGGTGCCTTATCGCTTGTCTGGTGGTACCTCCTTCTTTGCCAAGAATGAAATCAAAGATGCCATGGCCTACTTGCGTCTCATTGCTAACCCTGATGATGACGCAGCATTTCTTCGGGTAGTCAACG
>NZ_LWFE01001828.1:0-1784 GCF_001635675.1 Oleiphilus sp. HI0061
TCCCGACAGTGAGTTAACCAAGAAGGCATTGAGAGTGGCTTATGAAAGTCGTGGCAAACCGAAGGGCGTGCTATTTCACAGCGATCAAGGTTGTCATTACACAAGCCAATCCTATCGTCAGCTGCTATGGCGTTATGGCATTCGACAAAGCCTAAGTCGCAGAGGAAATTGCTGGGATAATGCGCCAATGGAGCGATTCTTTAGAAGCTTTAAAACAGAATGGATGCCGCGATCAGGATATGAATCGTTTATGGAAGCAGAAGCAGCTATCGATCAATACATTAATGGTTACTACAATCGTCATCGGCCTCATCATCATAATGGTGGTATGTCACCGTTATTGACTGAACAGGCTTACGAAAAAACTTATAACGGGCTGGCCAGTTTTAGTTGACCACTACACAGCTGTTGGTTCCCTGAATAATGGTCTTTTGCCGGATGATTGTAATCTATTTCCCTTATACAGACGTATTTAATAAGTACCCTCTATAAATAGGAAATAGCGCAATGATCAATCTATTTAAGCAACACACAATGAAACGCTTGATTAAGGAATATGAAAGAAAGCTGACCTACGCTTTCGAGGCTCAAAGAATGGGCGATATGAGAGAGTATGCCAAGCGAACCCAGGATGCTGATTTGGTATATCAGCAAATAAAGGATCGGCAGCAGTCTTAAACTTGTGAACGCATCAGTGAAAAGACCTTCAGGCGCCATGCTAGAAGGTCTGTTTAGTATTACTGGTGTAAAGGACATCCTTTAAACCTGCGTTCACGTGCCTGATAATCCTGAGCCTTGACCTCCCATCCTTGAAGGTTGCTGTCGATTATCGATTCTAGTAAATCAATATGGCTCCTATCTGAGTTTAACGCAGGGATATACTGATAACTTTGTCCGCCGGCTTCTAGAAAATAATCTCGATTTTCCACGGCAATTTCCTCAAGCGTTTCTAAACAGTCTGATGAAAAACCAGGGCAAAATACTTGAACAGATGAGACGCCTTTATCGGGGAGTGATTTCAAGGTGTGGTCGGTATACGGTTTAAGCCACTCAGCTTTACCAAAACGCGACTGAAAGCTTGTGATAACTTTATCCGCATCAATATCCAGCGCTTCAGTTAATAGTCGAGAAGTGACTTGGCAATGACAGTAGTATGGGTCACCTAACTCTAAGTATCGTTTGGGGACACCATGAAAAGATAGCATGAGCTTGTCAGCCTGGCCGTTCTCAGACCAAAACTGTTTTATTTTATCGGCCATTGCTTTGATATACAGCGGATGGTCGTGATAAGAAGTTATAAAGCGGAGTTCAGGCACCCAGCGACGCGCTGTTAGTTCTGTAGAGACCGCGTCAAAGGTGGAACCGGTAGTCGAACCTGAGTATTGAGGATACAAGGGAAGGATCACTAAGCGTCGAGCACCTTCTTCTAGCATTGAATTCATTACCTTGTCGATGGAAGGGTTGCCGTAACGCATCGCAAACTTGGTAACAACCTGGTCACCCAATTTGGTTTCTAGCCTCTTGCTTAAGGCTTTTGCCTGCTCTTGTGTGTGCGAAAGCAATGGTGAACCATGCTCCGTCCAAACCGAGGCATAGGCTTTAGCCGACTTTTTAGGACGTATGCGTAAAATAATGCCGTGTAAAATTATCAGCCAGATAAGTCGCGGAATTTCTACAACGCGAGGGTCAGACAGAAATTGTCTGAGGTAAACTCGTAAAGCTTGTGGTGTTGGTGCGTCGGGAGTACCTAAGTTGGTAATTAACACACCTATTTTATCTTCTTG
>NZ_LWFE01001829.1:0-1161 GCF_001635675.1 Oleiphilus sp. HI0061
AATTTCATTTATTTGGTGCCGTCTTCTGGCCTCAGGACTTTACCTTACTGGCTTTTGCATTAATTATTTGCGCCTTTGGTCTGTTCTTTATTACCTCTCTTTTTGGTCGTGTTTGGTGTGGCTATAGTTGCCCGCAAACGGTTTGGTCATTTATGTTTATGTGGCTTGAGGATTTGTTTGAAGGAAGCCGAAACAAGCGAATCAAGTTGGATAAAAACAAGTGGGATCTTGAAAAACTGATTAAGAAAAGCGCTAAGCACTTAAGCTGGCTGGCATTAGCTTTTGCGACCGGGCTTACCTTTGTTGGTTATTTTTATCCGATTAGAGAATTGATTGCTGATGTTTTTACGCTGTCTGTTGTCAGCGGGTGGGCGATATTCTGGGTTGGCTTTTTTACGGTAGCAACCTACATCAATGCTGGTTGGATGCGTGAGCAAGTGTGTATCTATATGTGCCCTTATGCACGCTTTCAGTCCGTAATGTTTAATGAGAATACCATGATCGTCGGCTACGACAAGGCGCGCGGAGAACCGAGAGGCAAGCCTTCTCGGGCGCAGCCAAAGTCGAGCCTGGGAGCCTGTGTCGACTGCAGTTTATGTGTGCAGGTTTGCCCGACCGGTATCGATATTCGTGATGGTCTTCAGTATGAATGCATTGGCTGTGCCTTGTGTGTGGATGCTTGCGACAGTGTGATGAACAAGCTTAAGTATGAGACCGGGCTAATTCGCTACGCTTCTGAAAAAGAATTTGAACAAGGTGAGCGCCCGAAAATGATTGATAGCCGTTCAATAGGCTATGGTGTTCTGATGCTGGTGGTTGTTGGGGTGTTCTCATCCTTCCTGATCACTCGGCCTTTAGCTGAGCTTTCAGTGTTAAGGGATCGGGGTGCATTATATTACGAAAACGGTATGGGGATGATTGAGAATAACTTCACCTTGAAACTGGTGAATAAGCTTGAGACGCCAGTGAGCTACCGCCTGTCAGTTGAAGGTGATATCGCGCTGAATATGTCAGTGAACACAGTGGAAGCGGGGCCAGGAGAGTTAAAGGAAGTGCCTGTAACTGTTGAAGTATCACCCGATGTAATTAAGACGGCTAACAATGCCATCACTTTTAAGGTTCAGTCTGCATCGAATCCTGATTTGCATGCTGATGCTAGCA
>NZ_LWFE01001830.1:0-746 GCF_001635675.1 Oleiphilus sp. HI0061
CCTGTTTTATCAAAAACAATATCGGTAATCTGGTTCATGGCTTCTTGCGCATGAGATTTGGTGATTAAGAAGCCTTTGCTGCGAAGGAATGTGTTGGCACTGGTCATTGCAGTTGGTGTTGCCAGAGATAAAGCGCAAGGGCAGGTAACAACCAAAACAGATAAAACAATGGTGAATACTTCGTCGGGGTTATTAAAGTACCAGTAGAGACCAACGACGCAAGCCGCGAATAGCACACCTGCTACAAAGTGGCTGGCAATTTTATCTGCCATTAATACGGTTTTGGGCTTCTCACTTGCTGCTTTATCAAGGAGCTTAATAATCGCTGCGACACGGCTCTCTTTGGGAGTAGCGGTAATGCGAACGAATAAGGTATTTTCGACATTAGCGGTGCCACCACTTACCTGAGCCCCAAGCGCTTTTTCAATGGGGAGAAACTCTCCTGTGAGGGCTGACTCGTCGACTTTGGAGACACCTTCAATAACCACGCCATCGGCAGGAAATACTTGGCCCTGTCTAACCACTAGTACCTCTCCAATTTCAAGCTGGTGAGCAGGTTTACTTTTTTCGCCATCTTCGGTTCTAATGATCGCTGTTGTAGGCAATAGTTTACCCATTTCGGCATCGCTGTTCAGGTGCTTATGGCGAGTTTGCATTTCCATAAACCGGCCAAGCAATAGGAAGAAGGTAAACATCGCAACTGAGTCGAAATAGACATCGGTCTCAATGCTTGCTTCGCTGTTTAT
>NZ_LWFE01001831.1:0-14571 GCF_001635675.1 Oleiphilus sp. HI0061
ACCGAACTGGTTTTCCAGTTCTTTATAACGCTCCCCCGGGTCCTTACCAGTTACTGCGCATATTTCGGCAGCCAGGAGATCCATGATAATGCCGTCTTTATCGGTCGTCCAAACTTGTCCGTTGCGTCTCAAAAATGAAGCGCCTGCACTTTCTTCTCCACCAAAACCCAAGCTGCCTTGATGCAAGCCATCTACAAACCATTTAAAGCCAACAGGCACCTCAACCAAAGGACGCTTTAGCGCGCTAGCCACTCGGTCAATCATGCTGCTGGAAACTAGCGTTTTGCCGATTCCAACAGATTCATCCCATTCAGGACGATGTGAGAAAAGGTAATCGATTGCGACTGCTAAGTAGTGATTTGGGTTTAACAAGCCAGAGCTTCGAGTCACAATGCCATGACGGTCGTAATCAGGATCGTTGCCAAAGGCGACATCATATTGGTCTTTTAATTCAATCAACTGACCCATGGCATAAGGTGAGGAACAATCCATACGAATTTTGCCGTCTTTATCAACACGCATAAACGAAAAGCTTGGATCAACCCGCTTATTGACTAACTCCAGGTTCAAACCATAATGCTCGGCAATCGGCTCCCAGTAAGCAATACCACTCCCGCCCATTGGGTCAACACCTATACGCAAGCCGCTTTTGGAAATGGCAGACATATCAACCACAGATTCCAGGTCCTTCACGTAGGGCATGACAAAATCAATTTCTTGCGTACTGCTAGCTGCCAAAGCCTGCGAATAAGAAACCTTTTTTACTTTTTCCATACCTTGAGCTAAAAGTTCATTCGCACGTGCCTGAATCAGGTTAGTAACATCGGTATCTGCAGGCCCACCATGAGGAGGGTTATATTTAAAGCCTCCATCTTGAGGAGGGTTATGGGATGGCGTAATCACCACACCGTCGGCAAGTCCCTGGGTGCGCCCTTGGTTATGACTAAGAATGGCGTGAGAGATAACTGGAGTAGGCGTATAGCCACCGCCCTGCTGAATGCGCACTTCGACATCTTGCGCCGCAAAGACTTCAAGCGCACTAATTAATGCAGGTTCCGACAAGGCGTGGGTATCTTTACCCAAAAATAAAGGACCACTAATATTTTGAGCCTGGCGATATTCACATAAAGCTTGGCAAATAGCCCAGATATGATGTTCGTTGAAGCTACAATTCAGCGCTGTCCCGCGATGGCCAGATGTACCAAATGCTACTGCATGATCAGAGTTTCCCGGTTCAGGTTGCCGCTTGTAATAACTCGCAACCAAGCGAGGGATATCAGTTAATATTTCTTGCGGTGCAGGCTGGCCCGCCAAAGAATGAACAATCATATAAGTCCTTTAAAATCAGATAGCTTTAACGATAGTCTGTTACTTTGCCATCAAGACTAACACAAAATAGTGTAGGCTTTCTTTACAAGCAATAAAATCTTCATCAGTGATATTTTAATGGTCAAATACGTAGCCCACAGAGCGGCGGCTTTTGAAGAACTCGGGGTTCTTAGGGTCGTCTTCAAAGTACTTTCGAAAACGGACAATAAAGTTATCGACGGTACGAGTCGATAGGTCTTTGGAAAAACCCCAGGCAACTTCTAAAATTTCTCCGCGTGACAGCGCTTTACCACGATTGTTAATCAATAACCTGAGCAAGCGAAGCTCTTGTTCAGTTAGGCTTATTTGTTGCCCTTTGCAATAAGCAACAGATTGAAGGAAGTCGATTTTGTTGCTGCCAAAGCTATATGGGTCCTGACTTCCACTCGCCGCATCAATACTATTATCTTGCCAGCTACTTTGTTTTAAAAGGCGCTCAACTCGTAACAGGAATTCTTCTAGGTTAAAGGGTTTAGAAAGATAGTCATCGACACCGTGGTTAAAACCCTCAATTCTGTCTTGAGCACTATTCTTGGCTGATAGAATAAGGATTGGCAAACGCTCATCTTCTAAGCGAATACGTTTAAGAACAGAGACACCGTCTATGCCGGGCAGCATCACATCCAAGACTATTAAATGCGGCCGCCACTGTTTCCATAAGGCTAGACCGGAAGTCCCTGTTTCCGCTAACGCCACCTTGTAACCTTGAAGCTCCAAATTTAAACGCAACCCCTCTGCAATATGACATTCATCCTCGACAACCAAGATACGCTCATTCTCTGGATCAAACACTAGTGCATCCCCATCATATTACGCGCTCTTTTCGCCATTGATAGTTTATTTCGCTGCGGGAATATAATAACAAACTCAGCCCCCTGCCCCGGCTGGCTTTCCTTAATCTGTATCTTACCACTATGCGCTTTAACTATATTTTGAACCAGATATAAACCGAGCCCACTACCCTGCGCTGAACGCGTCTTTGAATCACCCACCTGATAAAACTTTTTAAATACCTTCTTGCGCTGCGTATGCTCAATGCCGATACCGTTATCGATAAACCTAAGCCTGAGCTCATCATTTCCGCGCAGTGCGAGCTTTTCTATTTTAACGACTAGGCTTGGCTGATCCGACTCATTATATTTAAGGGCATTGCTCGCTAAATTAATCAATAACATTTCAAACAGCGCCCGGCTAAGCGTTTGCTTTATCGGCTGAGATGATTGAGTCGCGATCTGTAAGCCAGTAAACAGGTGGGCATTTTGTTGATAAAACTGAGAGACAAACTCAGCAACGTCTAACTCTATAAATTCATCACTGAAGCTCTGGCTTTCGATCTTTCCCAGATCCAGAATGTTGCTGATATTGTCTGACAAACGGTGAACGTCACGCAGCATATAGTTAAGATACTTTTGCTGCGTCTCCTTATCCAAATCATGCTTTTGGAAGGTTTCTAAATACAACTGCAAGGACGTAACGGGTGTTTTCAATTCATGGGTAAAGTTATTGANAAAGTTATTCTGCAGACGATAAAGCTGCTGCATTTTCTTGGTATAAACGAAACTCATCGACAAGCCCGTAACGATCAAACTCACCAATAAAGTTAATACTGCAATCACCAAAAAGGTACGCGACTCTGTGACTTGTTGCGGATCGATATGAAACCTCAAAATCACTTCATCCAAGCCACTACTGATCTCTATATACCAATAGATATAAAGCACAAACGAAGTGACCAGGGCCACCAGTGAGAAAATGAATGTGAAGGTGCTGTTTGGTAGAAATCTAAATCTATTCATTCGACCAGTTTAACACTGCTTCATCGCGCGCCGTGAGTGTTAAAAGCGGGCTATGTAAAACTTTTGTAAAAGCACCATAAAGTCTATTTTTTTAACATTATGGTGATTAAGATTAAGCAACAAATTCAGCTCACACTTGTGATACTTTTTTTAGACTTATTATCCTCAGACCTACACAAAAAGCGGTATTGAAAATGGTTAAAAGCTCTGAAGCATTCAACTTCTACTCTCACCTGCTTGGCGCGATAGCAGCCGTGGTCGGTACAGTTTTTTTATTAAAGGTTGCAACCGGCTCTGCTTCAATGCTCGTCACAGCCTTAGTTTACGGTTTGTCACTAATCTTTCTTTTTTCTGCTAGCTCTTTATACCACTGCTTTAAAAAGCAAGAGAACGAGCTATCTTTCTGGCGAAAAATGGACCGCTTAGCGATATTCTTTATGATTGCCGGTTCTTATACGCCCGTCTGCTACTTCTTTCTGGATGATGACTGGCGCTTACCAATGATAGCAATTCAATGGGGACTGGTGGCATTTGGCCTGTGCTCACAATTATTCTTCCCGCGCGCACCAAGAATACTCTATGCCTTAATTTTTCTGACAATGGGTTGGATGCTAGTTTTCCCCATGCAACAAATCTTGGATCTCATGACCGATATGCAGGTTAATCTGCTTTTTGCTGGCGGTATCGCGTTCACGCTAGGTGCTATTTTCTATGCAAGTAAGAAACCCTTAATGTTGCCTGGAATTTTCAGTTTCCATGAACTCTTCCACGTAATGGTCTTAATTGGTGGCGCCTGTCATTACAGCCTGATTTACAGTGCATTTTCCGCTACGGCGTCAGCCTAAGATGAGCTTAAGCTCTAAAGCACAATGCCTGCTAGAGGAAGAAACGAGTCGTTTTATAAACGATTACCAGGAACACTTCCTTAAAGGTGAAACCAAGCCACCAGAAATTGGCCAACCTTACCTGCTTCATCAGCCTCAAGCCACGCAGGGAGTGCTGCTTGTTCATGGCCTAATGGCTGCCCCGGAAGAAGTGCGAGAGTGGGCTGACTATCTTTATAGCCAAGGCTATACCGTCTACGCGCCACGAATGGACGGGCACGGTACATCGGCAGATGATTTATCTCGCCGTAAAATGAGCGAATGGACGGCGGCGGTTAACCGGGGCCACGAAATACTTAAGCACTGCTGTGAGCATATCGTCATCGCTGGTTTCTCTACTGGCGCTGCGGTGGCACTTAAACAAGTCATTGATAAACCCGACGCCTTTGATGCACTTGTGAGTATCAGCGCGCCGCTCAAGTTTAAAAAGTTCTCTGCTAACTTCGCCAAGCCTGTCAATACCTGGAATAAGGCTCTAAGGCGAATAGCTAACCCGGTATTCGATACTAAAAAGTTGCGTAAAGAGTTCGTCACCAATCATGCTGACAATCCTCACATCAATTATCTACGCTGCCCGGTAAGCAGCATCGTTGAAATCAAAAAATTAATGAACCAAGTTCAGAAAGGGCTCTCTAGCATCACCATCCCAACCTTAGTCATTCATGCAGATAAAGACCCAAAAGTTGACGTCCAAAGCGGTAGAGATATTTATAAAAGCATTCACACAGGCAACGCACATTACAGGGAAATAGACTTCCATCTGCATGGTATTGTCAGAGGAGATATCACCAAGAAGGTTTTTTCTGAAGTAAACACTTTTCTAGACGGCGTGTATCGTAAATAATCTGTACACGCTAGCAACCAACCCTACTTGCCTCACGCCCAAGACAACTGTATATTCAAACAGCATTATTTAATTTCGAGGCAACGGTTTGCGCAAGATAATTCATGTAGATATGGATGCTTTCTTTGTATCCGTGGAAATCCGTGACCAACCGGCGTTAACTAATTTACCCGTTGCCGTTGGCGGAAAGCGCCACTCTCGCGGTGTCCTCTCTACCTGTAACTACATAGCACGAGAGTTTGGGCTTAGATCTGCCATGCCGACCTCAGTTGCGCTGCGTTTATGCCCAGATCTTGTATTGCTTCCGGGTAGAATGGATGTATATAGAACCGTTAGTAAACAGATTGGTGAAATATTCGAACGTTATACTGATCTGATCGAACCACTTAGCCTCGATGAAGCTTACCTTGATGTCACCAACTGCTCGTTACATCACGGTTCAGCAACGCTCATCGCTCAGGATATTTGCAAGACGATTCAACGTGAGCTTGGTCTGACAGCATCAGCAGGGGTGGCGCCCATCAAGTACCTCGCTAAAGTTGCCTCCGATATCAATAAACCAAACGGTATTTATGTAATTCCTCCAGAAAACGTGGCCAGTTTTATCGACGATATGCCTTTAGATAAAATCCCTGGCGTTGGCAAAGTCACCTTCGAGAAGCTCAGTGCTAAGCAACTGCGGTTTGGAAAAGATGTAAAGGCTTTTGACCAACAAACACTACTACATAACTTCGGAAGACTAGGCCATTTACTTTGGCAACGTTGCCATGGACAAGACGAGCGCTCAGTAATAACTCACCGAACAAGGAAGTCAGTGGGTGTAGAGCTAACCTTCCCTGAAGACATTGACGACCCGTCTTCACTTGAAGCGATTTTAGTATCAAGGTTGTTGCCCGAGTTAAAACAGCGTGCTGCAAAGCATTTGCCGGGAAGAGGCATTCAGAAGCTAGGCGTTAAAGTAAAGTTCAGTGACTTTCATCAAACAACAAAAGAATATACATTTAGTGACTACAATGAAGCGATGTTTATCTGCCTGTTACATGAGGCAATATCAAGGGGCGATGGTAAGAAAGTAAGGCTATTAGGTGTTCATATTGGCCTGAATAACGAAAAGGAACAGCATCAACAATATGCCTTTTCTTGGTAATGAGCCCTATACCTACAACGCTGTTTTCTTCATTAAAATTTATGCCATAGTTCAGCATTATCAAGCGGGTCGGCTTTACTCAAATTGGGGTTGGGAATAGAAAACCTTCTGCGCTCTTTCAGCCGAAACTTATCTATTAGCGCTTGGTGGTGAGCTAAAAAGTATGCTTCAAATTTGCCATTTTCGATTAGGCGCCACAAACCCCGTTCAATGCGCTTCGCAAGCTCTGGTCGTTTCGGGCTAATAAAGAAATAGGTTGGCAAGGGGATATGAAGCATTAGTTCCGTGTCGATTGCTAGATTAGGGTGCGCCTCTTTTTGAGCTAAGTACTCGGCCTCAATTTCATTAATACCACGACCAAAGGTTTTAAATCTACCGAGCTCTAACATACTAAACAGGCCTTCATAGTTGTTTCCCACAACAACATTAAACCCTGCCTCTCTCAACACTCTAGTCGTCGACCAACCTTTTCCTGAACCAGTGGGTATAGCTTTAAACTCTTCGAAAGACTTAAGTGCTGACAGTTTGCTCTGGTCTTGCTTATTAATGAAAAAGAGGCGATAGCCCTGTATTCCCTTTCGTATGGGAATTCTTACGACGTGCAATTCGCTGACCCAAGCAGTTTTGGGCGCTTCGGCAACGACATGAAGCTCTTTACCCTCTTTCAACGATAACAGTAGACGATTACGGTTCATTATAAGCGTTGCGTGTTTTACAACACTTTTTGAATCGTCGTCTTGAGTCTCATCGAGAACCATTTGCAACAAATCATGTGCGTAATCATAGCGTTTGTCATTAACTGATTCAGGCCGATTTACCAGCACATAATCACTCAAAGCCTGTGCGCTAAAGCTACTTGCAACCAGTAGTAATATTAACTTGAATATTATTATCATTTTTATAATCAGCGTTATCGGTCGGCATAAGAGCCGAACTCTTCTACGATTAAATTAATAAGCTTCACTATATAAGATTAGCCTTATTAGATGCTGATAGCAAAGCCTTAACTTTTCGAAATAATTTTGACTAAGTCGGTAGTCATTGCTGTGTTGTTTTGGCAATCCTAAGAAATTGCACGCTTAGCTATTAGCTCGACGTCTGAGACGAGCGGTGTTTACTGAATATAGATGTAAAGTTTATCAAAGATTAATACGTATCCTTAGTCTTCGATTACCCGGGCTCAGTTAAGTGATTGAAGGGTGATAAAGCAGTAGCTTAGATCTAATCGCCTTGCTGCCATTCAACAAAACCGCCATCAAGACTATACACTTCTCTACAGCCTTGACTGGCGAAAAATTCAGCCGCGCCTTGACTACTGTTGCCGTGATAGCAAACCACAATTAGTGGCTTTTCTTTATCCATGTCAGATAAATACTGTTGTACATTGTCATTCGAAATATGAACCGAGCCTTCTATATTTCCTGAAGCAAATGAAGCGGGGTCTCGAATATCCACCAAAGAACACGCCTTCTCCCTCATTAAAGACCTGGCTTGCGGAACTGAAATACACTTATAACTCATTGCTAACTCCTGCTTTTTAATATAACGATTCGTTCCTAAGCCCTGTGCTTCTCTATAAACTTATGCACCGACTTCTTAGGCACTTTGCTAAGCTGCTGAATAAAAGAGAACGGTAAATCATAAATACCGTAGCGCTCACCAATATCCTCTAACATAGCTAACCACAGCTTGGCAGTCATCTCTGAATCATACAAGGCACGGTGAAAACTACCCGATGAGATTGAGCTAACAGTATCAAGGTTCGCATACTGAACCAAAGTTCCTAACTTATGATTCGGCGCATCCTGAAAAATACGCCTAGAAGCGAGCAAAGAACAGGCAAAGTCTCCCGGATAGGAGCAAGAAACTCGTGATAGTTCAGCATCAAGAAAGCGTTTATCAAAAGAGGCGTTATGAGCGACTAGGTTATGCCCGGCAATAAAATCATTAAAGCGCTTCATCACCTCTTCACAGGGAGCCGCCTTGCTCAACATTGCATTGCTAATACCGGTATAATCTTCAATAAAAGCACTGATGCGAATACCGGGGTTCATTAGGGATTGAAAGCTATCTGTAATCTCCCCACCTTCAATCAGCACTGCACCAATTTCTATCGCACGTTCTCCCATATCAGGAGATAAGCCACTCGTCTCAAAGTCCAGTACGACAATCGTATCTGCTCGTTTTGCGTTCATTAGGTCTAGCCATTTCCAATCATTAATTTGCGCTTAGAGTACACTATCTTCCGGATGAGAATAAGGTGATGCTTGGAAAAGCTCGACTCCAAAACAGAGGAGTGACAAAGCAATAAAACTTTTATAGGTAGGATAGAAACAGGCTCTGATTTTTAACTGATTTCATATCAAGGCAACCCGTAAAACTATCGAAAAGTACTTTGAGAAAATTCATCAGCTTTATGAGCAGAAAAAAAGCCATCTCAAGTGAGATAGCTTTAGTTCTGGGTGATTTCCTTAAGTGCTGGCAACAATAGTGTACTTCAGGCTTAGATAGAATTAGGACTTCTTTTGTCTACGAGCAAAGCTTAAGCCTACTAAACCCAAACCAAGAAGCGAAAGCGTAGCAGGTTCTGGAACATCGATTAAAGGTACTGAAACCGAGGTGACTGACGTGACCGTCATTCTGGTGTTTGCTAAGAAATACTGCTGTGGATCTGAAACCTGGTAAAGGTAAGTTTCAGCCGATATCGTTGGGCTACCCGGTCCGGTTCCAAATGGTCCAGTGCCTTCGGCCCACGTACTGATATTTATTTCAGATCCACCTTCCTTTACGTTAATTGTTGACAAACCGAATTCAGTGATTGAAACCCTCGCCTCACGAATACCGCGGTCGTATTCAACCATATTTTCGGTGGCCAGATGATAATCAATACTAGCCTGCCAGTCCGAGTCGTCGTAACTAATCAAATCCGCATAATTAATTCCAAACAAAGTCCATTCAATTGAACAAGCTCCATCAGCATTTCCATCCAGCGCGTTACAATACGTATACGTTGGAGTTCCATCATCATAAAATGTACTCGCCCGAGTCCCTTCGTTATCGAATGTAAAAGACCATGATAATGAATCGCCGACATTAAGCCCGGTCACGTCACTCTGTGCAACCTGAGTAACCCAAGTTTCCGTAACGATGGCTGCATTTGCTGACATCGAACCTAATGCTAAAACCCCTACAGCGGCTAATTTTTTTAACGTAAATTTCATAATAAGCACCTATAAAAAAGAAACTCTTACATCAAAAAAAAATTAAGCAAATTCAATACAAACTTATACTCTACGAAACCTCAATTCATTAGACTCAACTCGAGAGACCGAAGCTATAACAAGAAATACGTATAGAGATATAATGAATTTCACATATTTTGACCTTATAAAATCATGACCATCTTCTACTAAAGGCAAGTGTAAAATACCTTACTACAAGCTGTTATGTTCAGTGAAGGATAATATTTTAAGCCTTTAGTTTACCCCTTAACCTTATAAAGATAGACCATTAAGAGAAATAAGAAAATATTCGATCTGAATCAGCAGTGTTCGACTCAATTCTATATAGCTTCCATCAGAAAACCGCCCCTCTCTTTTGAACATCCTAGATAATGCAAAAGGGCTGATTTGATTTATTGCCAACGTCTTCGGCGGTTTCCTGGTTTTTACAATTATTACTGGAAGAGCGCTAACTAAAGAACATTAAGGTTTATTCTTCTCGTGCCAATTGAACCGTTTACAAAGGAAAACGCTTAAGTAATGCCCTGCAGCGGCTGAAAGACTTGCAGCGATACCTGAAGATATATCGTTTGTCGCCACATAGAATAGACCTCCCGCGATAAGGATGCCTGAAGGATAAGTATCCGCATTTTCTCCAATAACGACTCGGCTAATTTGGTGTACTGCAAATATCATGAGAAATGATATCAATATTATTTCTGCTATAGGGAGTGACTCCATACTTTGGATAACCTTATTTCGAGTTTGGCTTAGTAATGAGAAATTATTAAGCTGGAAAATAACATGTTACAGCGCTATACGTAATCAAAGAATTTTCTATGTTCCTTGCCCGCACTATTAGGGTTTACTTTGTTAGCATGTTTGAACTCTTTCCAGCTATCTACCTGTTTACCCACATTTAGTCTAGGAAATTCACCACAGCCCTCTGTTGAGGTACCTAAGAAACCTAGCAATGTCGCTAAGCTTTTGGGCTTGCTGATATCTATTTTTAGTAGATCTGATCTAGCCGAGAAATAGTCAAACACCTCTTGTTGATGTTGCCTATAGCAGTTTTCTAAATGAGACTCAGCAATCGGGTCTTCTGTATCGAGCAAGGCGAAGGTTTTGTGGAAGCTACGTTTAAGTACGGGGTTAAAGTGACCTGTCTTGAGTTCCAAGTTTGCTTGCATCTTATGAAGCAAGCGCTGAATCGAGGGTAACCAGACATTTAATTCTCGATCTAAGTAAACGAATTTAGAACCGGGAAAGAGCAGGTCTAGCTCTTGATAGTCACAAAAGCATGGCGCATCTGAAACCACATCGGCCAATTCAAATGCACGTTTAGTATAGGCGGTATGCGCTACCTTATAATTATGCGCTAATAGAGCAACACTAATACTCGTCGTACCCGTTCTAGGCAGACCGATTATAAAAAGTTTATTCATTGTCTGTGACCTGAGCTAAGCGCTTTGAAGTAAACATTCGATATTGATTGAGATCAAGCCTACCCCACAATAAGCTAGCTAAGATATATTTTTCTGCTCAAGCCGCGTATATTTGGGCCTTTAACTTAGTCCATGTCTATTCATATTTTTACCGCTACGAGACGCTTATGCCAGATCAAGATAAAATGGGTTTTCTAAGAAGAACATCCAGAATCTCTAGCCTTTTTTGTTTCGTATCTGCAGTGATTTGTGTTCTGATTCTACTGATTTTCTTTGGTGATTTGTCTAAGGTCTATAAAGCGAGTTTTGCTTCCTCATCCTTTTTCTTTTTTACGAGCGGATTCGTATTGAAAGAAATGGCTGACACAAAAGTTGCACGTACTGACCTTCCACGCCCAGCCCCTGGCGCTGAGTAAAGCCTCGGTAGCCTTAGCCGCGAAAATCACAGCGTACCTTTCAGCTCTGGGCTCAAAAATTCGCCCCTTTCTTATTTGATCAGATCAAAATCTCTAACTATTCTTATAGAAACTATTTAATGAGAAAGTAGAGCCAATTGCTCTCTTAAGCTTCCGAGAGACAAGGAGGACATTATGAGTAAATTTATAATCATTGTATCGACGCTAATGATCATCTTTGCAGCCGTTGTTGGACTGGATGGCGACAACTTTACCAAATACTTAGCGATGTATATGTATGCGCTAGGCGGTTTGGGCTTGTTATCACTACCCTTATTCAAGAAACTATGTGCGCATTATTGTGAAACAGAGCAGTAGAGTAGTGAAAGAGCCCCAAGGGGCACTTTCACTATAAAAATATACTCAGACAATACGCTAAAAAGACAAACGCTCCGATCACTATGCAGTACGCTGACATAATCAAGCGCCATTGTTTGATTACTTCACGCATCCCCATAAAGTGATCGACGACTAGCTGTCCTTTTAATATCAACATAAGAATAGAGCCCAAAACTATCCACACACCTGTTTGTTCTGAACTACCAATCAAAGAGGCGAGGATCGTAATAAGCGTCAGCACTCCCCATACCAGCGTTACCCTTTTAATGTCATTCATTGATTCTGACTCCTTAATGAATCACATAAACGAGTGGGAATAAAATAATCCAAAGCAAATCCACCATATGCCAGTATGAAGCACCGGTCTCTACACCCGTGTGATCTTCTGAGCTATAGTCTCCGTTTTTCGCCTTCTTCGATACCACAATCAGAATCACCATACCTAAGAGCACATGGGCGAAGTGGAAGAAGGTCAGCAAAAAGTAAAACATGTAGAAGGTATTGGTATGCAAAGAATATCCTGCACCGATGGTCTCGGTATACTCCCACATCTTCACGCCTACATAGACTAAGGCAGCAAGGAGTGCCCAGTTAATCCATCTAGAGCAGACGTTTGACTTGCCTTCTTTAATTGCAATAACAGCCCTGACGACAAAATAGCTACTTGTGATTAGGGCAATCGTATTAATCATGCCTGCTAGCTGGTTAAGGTGTTGATGCCCCTCAGCGAACATCTCCAGGTTGAATACTCGAGCAAAGGCATAGGCGATGAACAAGATCGAAAATACGCCCAGCTCTGCAAGGATAAAAATCCAAATGGCAAAGTCGCCCGGTAGGGACGATGACTTTTCTGGCTCTGAATTTATACAGACTTTAGTCATTAAAGCTCTCTTTACTTAAAGACTAGTTTAAGGAGGTGAGTGAAATGATCACTCCCGGAAATATCACTCCCAAAACAATTAAAGTAGGGATCAAGTAAAAGTACCCCAGCATGACCTTCCTGATTTTCGGGTGTGCATGACGCAAACCAATGAACTCATCGATCACCAACCGCCCTTTTAATGTGACAATAACACAGACAATTACCACTGATATTTGACCGAAGTCCGCTGTTTCAGCAGTCAATACGCTTAGTAAGGTCAAAGCCAGTAAAGCCAGCCAAATTCGCAGTAAGTGCCTTTTGCTTGGTAGAGGTAGAATCATCGCTATCTCATCACATAGATCAGTGGAAAAATAATAATCCAGGCTAAATCAACCATGTGCCAGTAACACGCACCTGCCTCCAAACCCGCATATTGCTTAGCAGAATACGCCCCAAAGTAAGACCTGGTTAGTACCCACAGCAAACCAGCCATCCCAAAAAACACATGCAGCAGATGATTGAAGGTCAGGTAGTAATAAACGCTAAAGTAGAGATTAGTTTCGACTCCAATGCCGTTAAGCTCATTAAATTTATACTCCCAAGCTTTCACTAGGCAGTATCCCACTGCGCACGCTAAGGTTAGCCATATCCAACGTCGGCTCTCTTGCGCTTTATCAAGGCGAATCGCTCTTACTGAACGGGCAATAAAGTAACTACTCGTCAGTAAAATAAAGGTATTCAAAATACCGGCGCTGGTATTAAGACTTAAGGGGCCGGTTTTGAATAGCTCCGGGTTATGAACTTTGGCAACGATATAGAGGATAAAGAACAAGCCAAATTCAAATAACTCTGCAAAGACCAGAACCCATATAGCGATATCACCGGGAACATGTTTCCCTGCACTTACTTCCTGCTCAATGCTCATAGGTTTATTTTCGCTAGCGCCCTAGAAATAGGTCATGACCAAGAGTTCAATGGCAGCCAGAGTTTCGGTCTCGTCGGTTAAAGGTTGAGCCAAGCACGATAAACACGCCTCGCGAGCATTCAGCCCTGACTTAATCATCTTGGCGGTATAAATCAGCAGCCTGGTCGATGCCGCTTCTTCCAAGTCATAGTCTTTTAGGCGACGTAAATCCCCACCCAGGCTAACCAGCTTCTTGGCGGTATCTTTGTCGATATTGGATTCCTGACAGATGATTACCGTTTCCCGTTCTGCCAAGGGGTATTCAAACTCCATCGCAACAAAGCGTTGGCGGGTACTTGGCTTCAGCCCCTTCATTACGTTCTGGTAGCCAGGGTTATAAGAGATCACCAACATAAAGTCAGGATGAGCAATAATTTCTTCGCCCGTACGCTCTACAGGTAAAACGCGACGGTGGTCAGACAGTGGGTGAAGCACAACCGTAGTATCTTTCCGTGCTTCAATGACTTCATCTAAATAACAAATACCGCCTTCTCGCACCGCCCTGGTAAGCGGGCCATCCTGCCAATAGGTTCCGTCTTTGCCAATTAAGTGTCGACCTACCAAGTCTGTTGCGCTTAGATCATCATGACAGGCAATCGTGTATAAAGGCCGATCAAGTTTCTTGGCCATGTGCTCAACAAATCGGGTTTTACCACAACCTGTAGGTCCCTTAATCAAAACCGGCAAATTATTGTTGGCGGCGTGCTCGAAGATAACAACTTCATTTCCCTGCGCTAGATAATTCGTTGGCATGTCGTTCTCCATTTAAAAAGCTTGACCCTTGTCGTCTTACGATAGACCTGTAAGGTTCAAGTAAATTTTTGGCAGCAATGCAGGTAAACGCGCAGTATCACTAATCACTGCATAACCATGATCACCAAAAAGGTAAGGTAAATAATCGTTTCCATCTTCATCGATGGTAATACAAAATGGTTGCAAGCCCTGCTGCTTGGCCTCCTGAACCGCCTTACGAGTATCCTCTACTCCGTAACGGCCTTCGTAGTGATCAATATCATTTGGCTTGCCGTCTGAAACAATCAACATGAGGCGCTTTTGAGTTGCTTGTGTTTTTAACACTTCAGTTGATTGACGAATACCTGCGCCCATTCGCGTATAAAATCCCGGCTTGATTTCAAGAATTCGGCCACGTGCGGCATCGCCATAAGGTTCAGAGAAGTTTTTTAACAGGTTATATCGAACTTGTTTGTTCTTGATGGAGGAAAATCCATAGATTGCAAAAGGGTCC
>NZ_LWFE01001832.1:0-623 GCF_001635675.1 Oleiphilus sp. HI0061
AGCTCGGTGTTTTCAAGTAGAGCTCTTGCGCTAGCTTGAGCGAAAGGGCCGCCAGAGCCAATTGCAATCAGGCTATCTTCAGGCTCTATTACATCGCCATTACCGGTGATGATAAGAGAGTTGTTTTCGTCTGCCACGGCAAGCAATGCTTCAAGCTTTCTGAGTGCGCGATCTGTGCGCCAGTCTTTGGCTAGCTCAACGGCAGCTTTAACAAGATTGCCTTGATGTTTCTCTAGTTGCGCTTCAAAACGTTCAAACAATGTGAAAGCATCTGCTGTGCCGCCTGCAAACCCGGCGATGACTTTGCCGTCATAGAGTCGGCGCACTTTTTTAGCGTTGCCTTTCATGATGGTGTTTCCGAGCGAAACCTGACCGTCGCCGCCAAGAGCAACTTCGCCTTCGCGGCGGACTGATAAGATGGTTGTCATGAACTTCTCCACAAAGTTTGCGTTCACCAATGCGGCCAAGTGGCTCAATTGGTGTTTTGACTAAATACTGCCAGCTGCGATTAAGCGATGTATTGCAGCAGCGAAAGTTTTTATATGGAGTCGCTTGAAGAGATATCAAGCGTTAAGAAGGCGCTTTAGCTATCTTTTTTTACTTTCTTGACGAGAGGCTGGATA
>NZ_LWFE01001833.1:0-812 GCF_001635675.1 Oleiphilus sp. HI0061
CATAACCTGTTCCTGATAGACAATAACACCGTAAGTCGGTTCTAGAATGCCTTTCAGACTCTCATGCTGAAAGTCAGGATGAGGATAGGCTACTTCTGCCCGCCCATGCTTACGGTTGATAAAGTCATCAACCATGCCTGACTCCAAAGGCCCCGGTCTAAATAGTGCAACCAGTGCGATCATATCTTCAAGGTTGTCTGGCTGAAGTCGACGAATCAAGTCTTTCATACCACGGGATTCCAGCTGGAATACCGCCGTTGTTTCTGCTGACTTCAGCAATTCAAAAGAGGGCCTATCATCCAGTGGGATATGGTCAATATTAATAGGCTCTTTACCTTTCGCTGCCAAGCGAGGGTTAATCATCTTCAAAGCCCAGTCAACGATAGTTAGAGTACGAAGCCCCAAGAAGTCGAACTTAACCAGGCCTGCATCTTCAACATCATTTTTATCGAACTGGGTAACCAGNCCACCGCCTTCTTCATCACAATAAAGTGCAGCAAAGTCTGTCAGTTTAGTCGGTGCGATAACAACACCACCGGCGTGCTTACCGACGTTACGCGTAATCCCTTCTAGACAGACAGCCATTTCCCAGATCTCCTGGGCTTCTTCGTCTTCATCAAGAAAAGTTTTTAAGGTCGGTTCCTGCTCAATCGCCTTTGACAAAGTCATGCCGATTTCGAAAGGAATCATCTTCGAAAGCCGGTCAGCCAAACCGTAAGATTTACCCTGCACACGCGCAACATCTCGCACCACAGCCTTTGCTGCCATCGTACCAAAGGTAATAATCTGCGATACCGCATCCCTGCCGTAAT
>NZ_LWFE01001834.1:0-699 GCF_001635675.1 Oleiphilus sp. HI0061
GTGCGCATCGTGATCAAGAAGCTAACTATCAAAGATACGCAACTAGCGTTAGATCTGAGTGCGCTTGGCCAGAAAAAGTATGATGAAACTCTCCCCACCTTTGCTGTCTCGAATGTAGGTGGAAGTGCGGGCCTTCCTCCAAAGGAACTTGCTCAGGCTATGGGTAAACAAATACTTGATAAGCTTATCAAAGAAGCTAAAGCAAAGCAGACGGAAAAACTGAAAGCGAAAGCTAAAGAGAAGCTGATGGAGAAACTTGAAGAGAAAGGTGGTGACAAGCTTAAAGGTCTTATGAAGAGCTTCGGGCATTAGGCTAAGGCATTCCAGAATAAGCTAGCTTATCTTCCAAGATAGGCTGGCTGTTCCTTTCATATAGTACTCTCTTAGCACAAGGCCAATGACGATATTATGATAAGTATATGTATTTATTGCGGTGAGAATAAGGCTATAGCCTTTGAGGTCTGTAACGCTTGTTCTCGTACCCCAGACTCTCATCGTGATCAAATACGCTCGATTATCCTGAGTTATAGTGAGAACGAGCCTTACTTGAATTTTTTGAGTTTGGAAGAACTTGAAGAGATTCGGGAAAAAATTATCACAGGTGCTCCCATTGAGTTAAAAGCTGAGGTATATAGAAATGCTGAAGAAGCCTTCAGTGCTGTGAAAGTCACGGAAGGGCCAAAGCTAATACAATACTTT
>NZ_LWFE01001835.1:0-640 GCF_001635675.1 Oleiphilus sp. HI0061
ATAAAAGGGCCGCTGGTTTAATTCTTGCGCTCAAGTAGCCAGACATATTCAGTGATAGGAAAGGCTGCTGAAAACTTGTCTGAAACCTTCGTGCTATCAAGGGGCCGTAAGTTGTAATGCTGTGCGTAGTGTTGTCGCAATTCTTCTTCGCTAACTGAAAAAGGCGGACCACTCATTAGGCTCTGATCATACTGATAGCAAACCACTAGCTGAGGCGTTCGAGCAACCAGAGTGTTGAGGTGTGAGGCATATTGCTTGCGCATCTCTACAGGCAAAGCAACTAAACTGCCACGGTCAAACACAGCGTCAACCTGGCCAAGCGTTTCTTTATCGACACTGAAGAAATCACCGACTAGTATGTCTACATTCTCAGCATGATAGCGTTTAATTTGCCCCTGGGTGCTCACTTCTGGCCGAACGCCCATTTCATCGAAAAGTTGTTGTATGGCCAACTCGCTTAACTCGATGCCAACAACCTGAAATCCCTTAGAGGCTAGCCAAGGAATATCGAGAGTTTTCCCACATAAAGGTAAAAGTATTCGTTTACCGGGGGCGAGCTTGAGCAAGTCGAGGTGTTTTACCAAGTTAGGGTTTGCTTCACTTTCATGAAAGCCGATGGTGTTGTTTTTCCAACAATTGA
>NZ_LWFE01001836.1:0-791 GCF_001635675.1 Oleiphilus sp. HI0061
CTCAGATCAGAGCCCCTTTTGACGGTATTGTCACAAGTGTTAAGGTCGCTCCGGGTGAGCGAATACAAATGGGACAAGCACTGGTTTCTCTCTACGACCGAAAGAATATGGAGCTCCGCGCTCAAGTACCCGACAAATATCTGGCACTTATTAGTGATGCACTGCAACAGGGTATCAACATCCAAGCCACGGCACTTAGCCATCAATCAGAAATACCATTACAACTTCTGCGCTTATCTGGCCAGGCAAGTCTCAGCAATGGCGGTGTCGATGCTCTATTTAGACCTGCTAGCGAAGAGCATAACTTGATTCTAAACAAAGCATTACGATTACGCATTGATATGCCAGCACTAACAAACGTATTCACTCTACCCGTGTCGGCAATCTATGGAACAAATCGAATTTATCGTATTGAGGAGGGACGGCTTCAATCGCTAAATATTGAAGTATTAGGAAAACAGCTTTTAAGTCTTAGCACGAATTCTGCAAATGAAGAGACTCTTCAAGACAGAGTCATTATTCGTAGTAAGCATCTAGGCGATGGCGATAAGGTCACAACAACCCAGCTCCCCAATGCAATTTCCGGTCTAAAAGTTAAAGAGCGTAGCTAAGAATGAGCATTGTAAATCACGAACAAAACCCAGGTGATCACCGCTCAGATTTAATTGGCCGCTTTGCTCAACATAAAGTAGCAGCCAACCTGCTCATGCTGATTATGCTGCTTGCAGGTGCGGTATCACTAATCAAACTTAACACTCAGTTCTTACCAAACTTCGAACCCGACTACGTTA
>NZ_LWFE01001837.1:0-805 GCF_001635675.1 Oleiphilus sp. HI0061
AGCTATAGGCAATTGCATCGAAGATGTTCATGCAGGCGCCGCAGCGAACTCTGCCGTTGGCAGCACTTAATTGTTCTTCAGAGACTTTAAACGAAGCCTTACAGTGCGGGCATTGTGTCAGTCGCTGATTGCTCATCGTGTGTGTTTTTCCTGAATTATTATAAGGCTATTATCAGTCTTTTTTTGTGCCGGTCAAGCATACCCAGCCATCCTCTAGCTGAGGTTTATCCATTTCAAACCATTCTTCATAGTCGTGAACTAGCGCAGCTGCCTGATGCTCAAGAATTCCAGATAGAATTAATTTTCCTTTAGGTTTAACTAAAGCGGCAATATTGCTACGTAAGTCATGCAGTGGTTGAGCAAGAATATTAGCCAGAACCAGGTCTACTTGGTCTTTAGGGCTATCTTCTGGAAGATAGACCGGGAACTGCTGAGCTTCGACCTCGTTTCTCTTGGCATTGTCTTGGGTAGCCAGCAAAGCTTGAGGGTCGTTGTCGATTCCAACCACCGATTTGGCGCCGAGTAATAATGCGGCCAAGCCCAGTATTCCGGAACCACAGCCAAAATCTACGACAGTTTTGTTGTTTAGGCCGTCATCGTTTAGCGCATAAGCATCTAGCCATTTTAAGCAAAGTGCAGTTGTGGGGTGTGTGCCAGTGCCGAAAGCCAGGCCAGGGTCGAGCATCAGGTTGACAGCGTTTGGCTCAGGAATGTCATGCCAGCTTGGGCATATCCATAAGCGGCGACCAAACTGAATGGGTTTGAAGTTATCAATCCATTTACGCGTCCAGTCTTCGTTTTCCAA
>NZ_LWFE01001838.1:0-1496 GCF_001635675.1 Oleiphilus sp. HI0061
CTCTAATAACAGTCCTCCGGGCAGTTGCCCATCAGCAGATAAACCACGTTCTATGCTTGCAAACATCGCCTCCTTAACTGTGCAAATATTTGCCTCAGTAACACTCTCAGCACTACTCATGCATTCATTTTCCATCTGAATTACTGCAAAGCTTTTATCTTCTTTCTCGGCGATAGACAGCAACTCACTCATGTTTGAATAGGTATGTTTCTGGCTGTGGCCGAACGGCACTTTACGCCTCCCTTTTTTCTCCTTTTGGCGCTTACTCTTATCGGCAAGTTCATCTTTAGTTAAAATAAAACCGCCACCAACGGAAAAGTACGTTTCAGACAAAATGACCCGTTCTTTCTCACCAGCACTTGATAGCGTAAAGCTGAAACCATTCGGATGTTCCGGGTACACGAGCTTCATATCAAACTCTATTCCCGACGCTGGGCCAAAGTTTACACACACACCTTGAACAATTTCGATAAAGTTTTTTTGCTGAAAACTATCAATCGCTTTTTCTAAATTACCGTTGAATGAAAGCTTAGCGGCCTGTGCCGGCGAATAGCCATTGAGACCCAGAAGGATTGCCGTATCTGTACCATGACCAATACCCGTATACGCTAAGGAACCTGTCAAGCGGCACCTAAGATTAAGGCGCTTGCCTTTAAGAAAGGTGGGATTTATAGCCTTTATCTTAGTGACGAAGTCCTTTGCGGCAATCATAGGGCCATTAGTATGAGAGCTGGAAGGTCCAATACCTAGTTTAAATAGATCTGTAATACTCGTGAACATAATACAACCTCACGCGTGATTTCTTTCTATGCAGGTAGCAACAAACCATAATCATCTTATTATAGCCTTAAACCCGTAACTCAGCCTGAACTTACAGCCTCATATAATAATTTATGGGTAGACACAGCCGATATTTGTCTATGACAAACAAACGATTAAGCCTTACAATGCAGCCGTGCTTATTATGGAGGATCGCTATGAAAAACTTATTCGACATCACCACGTCTACCCTTGCATCAACACTACGTGTTTGGCGTGGCACGTCAGCGAGCAAGGTTGCAATACAACCTGAGCAGGAGCTGGTTATATTCGACAGAGAAGGTTGCCCGGAATGTCGGTTTGTCAGGGAAGCACTGACCGAACTCAACCTTGATGCAATGGTAGCCCCCTGCCCAATCGGTGGGCGTGATATAAAAAAACTTGCACAAGAATCCGGCAGCCAGACGCTCCCAAGGTTATTCGACCCCAACACTGACCTCAATATTGCTGGCCGCGATGAAATTGTTACTTACCTATTTAAAGAGTACAGGGGCTTGGAAGTCCCTAAGCAACTCCGCCGCAGTTTAATGAATGATACGGCATCCAAACTGGCTAGTGTTTTACGTAATAATGCAGGTGTCCACGCGCGCCCTGCAAAAGCGGCTAAACTCCCATTGACGCTATATAGCTTCGAATCCAGCCCTTTTTCTCGTGTAGTAAGAGAAAAACTATGCGAA
>NZ_LWFE01001839.1:0-1659 GCF_001635675.1 Oleiphilus sp. HI0061
CACAGGGGCCTGCTTTTCTTCAGCCGCCGGAGCCGAGCCACCTTCACTACCGGCTGCATTGGCATCTGCATGTTCAGTCTTTGCCCGGCCCAATTGCTGTTCTAGCTCTTGCTGTCTGCGTCGCTCTAGCTCTTCAGCCTCGTCTTGAGTCTGAATCTTCACGTGACTGGTCACACGTACCACGTCATTTTTCAAATTGCCCAGCATCGATTCAAATAGAACAAATGCTTCTCGCTTGTATTCCTGCTTAGGGTTTTTCTGAGCGTAGCTGCGTAGATGGATACCCTGACGTAATGCATCCATTGATGCCAAGTGCTCCTTCCAAAGCGTATCAAGAATATGTAGAAACACTTGTTTCTCGAAGTTACGCATAGACTGCGCACCCGCCGTCTCTTCTTTCTCTTTGTAAACTTTAACGATCTCTTCAATAATCTTGGTTCGCAAGGTTTCTTCGTGCAAGCTATCGTCACTATCCAACCATTCTTGTACGGGGAGTTTAACCGCAAACTCTGACTCAAGATGGCTTTCAAGCCCGGCGATATCCCACTGCTCGTCTAGGCTTTGCGGTGGAATAAAGCGACTGATCGTATCATCAACAACTTCTTCGCGAATCGCTGCAACGATATCTGAAATATCATCAGACTCCATCACCGAGTTACGCTGCTCATAAATCACACTACGCTGATCGTTCGCCACATCATCGTATTCCAGTAAGGACTTACGAATATCAAAGTTACGGCCTTCTACTTTACGCTGAGCCTTTTCAATCGCATTACTCACCATCTTGTGCTCGATGGCCTCACCTTTGTCCATACCCAAGGCTTGCATGATGTTACGTACACGATCCGAGGCAAACAGACGCATCAAGTTATCTTCTAAAGACAAGAAGAAACGGGTACTACCTGGGTCACCCTGACGGCCAGATCGTCCACGAAGCTGGTTATCGATTCGACGAGACTCGTGACGTTCGGTACCCAAAATATGCAACCCGCCTGCCTCAAGTACGGCTTTATTTCGTACTTCCCAGTCAGCTTTGATTTTAGCGATCTTGTCATCACTTGGGTCTTTCAATGCTTTAATTTCAGCTTCCCAATTACCACCCAGAACAATATCCGTGCCACGACCAGCCATGTTCGTCGCAATGGTTACAACACCCGGCAAACCGGCTTGCGCAACGATCTGAGCTTCTTGAGCATGCTGCTTCGCATTCAATACACTGTGCTTAATGCCTGCTTTCTTAAGTAATGCAGACAAAAATTCAGATGATTCAATAGATGCAGTACCCACTAGTATCGGGCGCTTTTGCGCAACCACAGCTTTTACTTCATCAATGATCGCTTGGTATTTTTCTTCCTGCGTCAGATAGATCAGGTCGTTATGATCAATTCGCTGAATCTCTTTGTTTGTCGGAATAACGACAACATCCAAACCATAAATTTGCTGGAACTCGAATGCTTCGGTATCCGCCGTACCCGTCATACCAGCCAGTTTCGAATAAATTCGGAAGAAGTTCTGGAAGGTGGTTGAAGCCAAAGTCTGGCTTTCAGCCTGAATTGCAACATTCTCTTTAGCTTCTATCGCCTGGTGCAAACCTTCGCCCCAACGACGACCAGCCATGGTTCGGCCGGTATGTTCATCGATAATAACAATTTGCTTATT
>NZ_LWFE01001840.1:0-1504 GCF_001635675.1 Oleiphilus sp. HI0061
CTTACTAGCAGATAAGCTTGGCTTCACTATTGCTTAGGGTTTGTCGATGAGAGCGATGACTCCACAAGGTCTTTATCAGCTCTTATTCGTGCTGGTTATTTCTCTGTCTTTCGCGTCTTCAGTTAGCGCTGAACAGGCCAGCTTACGCCAGGCTCCAGATGATGAGCTGCGTAAGCTCCTTATGCAAACGGTCAATGAGTCCAGTAGTTTTGTTGACCGCTTTGATGCTGAAGTTTGGCTGGTCGATATGTCCAGCCGACTTAAGCGCTACATCAAAGACCCAGAGGAACGTTTGTCGCTGTTAAAGCGCGTTCACTCTGAAGCGAAACGAGCGGGCCTGGAACCCGAGTTAGTACTATCAGTGATCCATGTTGAAAGCGCATTTAAGCGCTTTGCTATCTCCAGAGTGGGTGCACAAGGACTCATGCAAGTTATGCCTTTTTGGAAGAATGAGATTGGTCGCCCGGACGACAACCTCACGACCGTTTCAACCAACCTCCGGTATGGCTGTACAATCCTGAAGCATTACCTGAATAAAGAGAAAGGCAACCTGATCAGAGCCCTTGCGCGATACAATGGCAGTTTAGGTAAAACTAAGTACCCTTCAAAGGTCTTACGTTTTTGGCAGGACTACTGGTTCGTAAAACATGTATAAGCCAGCATAAAGAAAGAAATAGAGTTCAAACTATGCAAGAAATTATCGTCGACCTTTCCATTGATAAAGAGGAATGGCTGCGAATCTATAGGGGTGAAGCCAATATCGTCTATGCAATCAGCAGAGATGGCCGATCCATTCAGTTTCCGGCCGCTATCCTGAGTAAATATGTGACACACCACGGCATTGAAGGGAGCTTTGTTATTTCTATCAATGACGCCGGAAAGTTCCAATCTATCATTAAACTTTAGACCCTACTTGAGACAACGCGATATGACACACAACACCACGAAAGCCACGCTACAAACGCATCAGGTCATTTCGCTAAAAGAAGCTGAACTGGTTTCTCACTTGAAGGCCATGTCACTTGAAGAACTTGAGTTTCATGCTCATGAAATTATGAAAGATATGGGTTCTGAGCAATCTCCTCAAGTCATGGCTAAAGTAATGAAGTCTTTGGAGAAACCCAAAGAAGGTTATTCAAAATTTGAAACAGTCCAAAAAACACTTGAAGATGAACTGCCCAACAAAGCTTATCTCAGCGATATCTATGCGCGCCTGGCCGCTATCGTGATGAGCATTATATCTCGTCGCTTCAAAGAGTTTTTGTAAACGGCTATAGGCGGCTAGCTACCAGGTTCAAACTCTGTTCGTCGCCGCCATGCCTTGATAATCACGATCAAAAACAGCAAGCCTCCGATGGTAGAGATCAAACCACCCAAGCCCATCATTCCCATCCCTATAATTTCAGGTAAACGATCTAAACCTTGAGCTGCTCCTGCAGTCTTACGTTGCACACCATAACCACCTGACCACGCGAGACCCAATATATGCATCAACTGGCCACCA
>NZ_LWFE01001841.1:0-582 GCF_001635675.1 Oleiphilus sp. HI0061
CTTAGTTCTGAAAGTGTGGCCTCTAGTGCCAGCGTGCTCGCACACACATATTTGGATCACAACAATAACGGTAGGTTTGATGAACAGGACAGCCCTCTTCCAAATATACATTTTAAAGGAAAGAACAGCTGGAGAAACAGCGCCACAAACGAAGAAGGTTATGTCTCTTTATGGGGGGTTCCTGATCTTCAAATGCAAACGATTAGTATCAACTCACGGAAAATTGAAGACCCGTTTCTGAAGCCACAGAAGGAGCATTTCACGCTCTATTCTCACTCGGGCAAGCTCAACGAGATCAGTATCGGCTTCCAAACTGCGATGGAACTCGAAGGAGAAGTGCTGCTTGAAAACAATGGTAAACTTATACCGAAAGCAGGTATTCCTGTCTCTCTTTTTACACTCGATGACTCACTGATACAGCAAACCCGAACCGAGTACGATGGTGTTTACATATTCGAAAACGTCCTACCAGGTAGCTACTTACTTAAAATAGATCCTGACTACCTTCAAAGTAAAAACCTCAGCGTAACACCAACTATAGAGCTCAAGACTTCAGGCGATGAAGGTATCATTTACCTTCCT
>NZ_LWFE01001842.1:0-30650 GCF_001635675.1 Oleiphilus sp. HI0061
AAACCTTCTACTTAATATAGCTTTCGATGGTGAGACTGAGCTGCCAAGCCCTCCTCCAACGCCACCGCTTGAAAAAGTCACTTATGAAATAAGCGATCCGCAGAGAGTCAAGCACCATTTGTTAACCTTAACGGGCTTAGCTGCTAATACGACTTATTCTTGTAATGTTTATTCTTCGGATATCACAGGCGATACAGTTAGTGCGCCGCTAAGAGGCTCAACGGCAGCTGTACCAGATACAGAAGCCCCAGAATGTGTCGGTGAACCCTCCGCAACGGGCTATGTCGATTCGGCACAACTTACTTGGTCTTCAAGTGAGCTGACTACCGCATTGCTTAATTACCGCCCCGTTGGCGCGGCTGACTGGTTAGAAAGTGGCACAATCAATTTATCTACACAAGATTCTCTGCTACTTACAGGCTTGACTCCCGAAACGGAGTACGAACAACAAATCACTTTAACTGATGTGGCGGGTAATAGTGCTCAATGCCCGTTAGGATATTTTGAAACTATCGCACCAGGAACGATTCCAGACGCGGTATTTAGCTTGCAGCCCGTTGTAAGTAATATCAGCGAGCATAGTGCTACGGTCAGCTGGAGTACCGTCCAACCATCTACTGGCAATGTCCGCTATGGTGAGGCCGACAGTGATTTAACTAAACTTCGTTCAGATAATCGTAGCCTCAGCAATCACAGCCTGGAGCTTTTGAATCTCGAAGCTAATACCATGCATTACTTGCAGGTTGATGCATTTAATATCCTTGGTGAGAAAACTAGTAGTGAGATTGTTAGCTTTACAACGCTTCATTTCGATAATGACTTTGATAATGACGGTGTAAGTAATGATGTGGATAACTGCCTGTTTACGCCAAACCCAGACCAAATCGACAGTGATAATGACGGTGCCGGGGATGCTTGTGACCCGCCTGTATTGGTCGACAATGACTTCGACAACGATGGAATACTGAATGATGTTGATAATTGCCCGACCACGCCGAACGCTGATCAAGCTGATAGCGACAACGATGGTTTGGGTGACGCCTGCGATGCGCCGAATAATAATGACAATGACTTCGATAATGATGGCGTACTTGACGATAACGATAACTGTCCTTTGGTTCCAAATGCTGATCAAGCTGATAGCGACAATAACGGTATTGGCGATGCTTGTGACGCCCCCTTAGTATCTGACGATGATTATGATAACGACGGCATACTGAATGATGTTGATAATTGTCCGTTAATTCCAAACACTAACCAGCTTGATAGTGATAATGATGGCATTGGTGATGTATGCGATACACCGGCCCTAGTTGATTACGACAGGGATGGTATTCCAGATGAAAGCGATAACTGCCCTTTGATTCCGAATAGTGATCAGGCTGACCGTGACAATAATGGTATAGGTGATGCTTGTGATGTTCCGCTTATCTCAGACGATGATTATGACGATGACGGCGTGCTTGACGGAGTCGATAACTGCCCATTAACACCTAACCCGGATCAAAGTGATAGTGATAGCGACGGGATAGGTGATGCCTGTGATGCGCCTTCCGTTATCGAAAATGACTTCGATAACGATGGAATACTTGACGAAAATGACAATTGTCCACTAATACCCAATGCAGATCAGAGTGATCGTGACGCTAATGGTATTGGCGATGCATGTGATGTCCCCGAGATTATTTCACCACCGCCACCGGAGTTAGTTGGTATTAGCTTAAGCGGTGTTGTTAATGGTGAGGGAAGCCCCGTTGGAGGCGCGGAAGTAGCAATCTATAATAGTCAAAAACAATATCTGAGTTCTGTGGCTACATCGTCGGACGGTGCGTACTTATTTGAAAATATGAGTGCTGGCGATTATTTCATTGGTGTTACTCCGCCATCAGAAAGTGGCCTCAGCAACCCTACCCTGCAGGAAATAAGTATTGCTGGTCGCGACGTCGTTCACTTGATTACATTGATAGGTGACGCACTGACCTTATCTGGTTACCTAAAAGATAGTCAGGGGCGCGTGATCGATAAGGTTCAAGTAAGCTTGCATCAGCAGAGCACTGGTAACCAGGTGGGCAATAAAGTACTCACTGATACGCAGGGCCATTTTGAGTTTGCAGTATCGCCGGGCAACTATAAGTTAAGACCTTTGGTAGATGTGTTTAACTCAGCTAGCGTTTCGGCAGTTCCTGCTTATCCAGTACCCGATTACGCGGCAATTTTTCATGAGCCGCAGAATATTCAGGTTAGCGCGAATACTTCTCTCGATATTACGCTGCCCCTAGCTTTGCTTTCCGGTAAGACTGTAGATACCTTCGGCAACGTAGTGCCTGGCGTTGCGCTATCAATTCAACATCAATTCTCTACGACGACTCAGGACTACTATCTTGAAAACTATGCGACAGACTCCTTAAGCAATGCGATATCTGACGATAATGGCGACTTTGAATTCGCGATTTTCACTGATCAGCCAGTCGACATTATGCTTACGCCTCCGGGAGCACGTAACGACCTAGCTGTGACAACTATCCAGGATTTCAGTATCAGTGAAGATACACGTCAAAACTTCACTTTAGTCGAAGGTGTATCCCTTTCAGGTGTCTTGCAGGATACGCAGGGTCGACCTATAGACAATACAAAACTCAGCTTGCACCTCCAGGAAAATGACGCCCAAGTTGGCGGCGCTGTTTATACAGACGAAAATGGTACTTATCAATTTCAGGTAGAGGCAGGCACGTACAAAATTAAGCCTCATTTAAACCCCTTTGGTCGCGGCGAAGATTCAAGACCCACCTATCCCTTACCTGATTTTGCAACGGTGTTGTTTGCTGAAGAAAATATTGTTGTTGAGTCTGCTACGGTTCAAGATGTGATCTTGCCAATGGCTGTTTTGAGTGGAACCATTAGCGACAAAAACGGCTCACCAGTTGCCGCTACGCGCGTGACAATTAGCCATATCGCGTATCAGCAAAACGGAAACAGTGACACCGGTTTTTATTTGGAAAGTCAGGGCAAGTCGCCTGCGACCCATGCTTTGAGTGACGCTAACGGTGAGTTTGCATTAGCGCTGTTTACTAATCAAAGTACTGATATTAATTTTGTGCCGCCGCTAGGCAATCAGCTTGTTAGTAGCACCCTAATTAGTGATTATGTCATTACGCAGGATACAGCTGATTCTTTCGTTTTAGCGCAGCCTTTCACTTTATCTGGCTACCTGTTAGATGAGCAGGGCAACCCGATAGACCATACAATGATTACCGCACATAATCAGAGTAATCGTCAACTTGCTGACACACCCGTTCTCACCGACAGCGAAGGTTATTTCGAGTTTAAAGTTTCCTCTGGAAACTATCAGTTAAGGCCTTACTTACAGACCGAGAATCAAGTTGATGACGAGGGTGTTGTTACGGCTTACCCTGTACCCGATTATGCTGCAGTTTATTACGCTGCCAGAAATATTAGTGTTTTCGCTAATACCTCAGTTGATGTAACGATTCCAATGTCAGTATTAAGTGGAAAAGCACTCGATGCCAACGGCGTCGCTGTTCCGGGTGTTAAATTGCGAGTAGATCATGCATATACGCGTGATTCGATCAGCTACTACATGGAAAATACTGGTGATGGCATCAACAGTAATGCGATCAGTGACAGTAATGGTGAGTTTGCATTCGGCTTATTTACAAATCAAGAAACTGGCATATCAGTTAATCCTCCAGAAAGTTCAGGGTTCGCTATCACCAATGTTAGCCATACTATTACCCAGGAAACCAGTGAAGATATCTGGCTAATTCATAGTGATTTTGCAGTACCAACAATTATTGCTGGTCCTTATGTTAAGCATATCACCGACTCAAGCGCTGTTATCGAATGGACAAGTGATAAACCTGGCTCAAGCATTGTAGATTTATCAAACGGCTTACGTTATCAATCAGACACACTAAGCACTGAGCATAGCGTCGTCGTGACAGGGTTGGACCCCGAGACTCTCTATCAGGCAGATGTCCATTCATTAGATAAAGATGACCGCGCTTCTGAAACACTAAGTACCAGTTTTACAACGCTTGCTGTACCGGATTATCGGGCACCCTTGATACTAGAAGGCCCTTATGCATCAAATATAACGCATGAGCAATTTACCTTATCTTTGTGTGCAGATGAGCCGGTTAGAGGCTCGATATATGTTGATGATCAACACTTCACTCTTTCGGATTTAGCGATTTGCCATCAAATTCTTATCGAAAGTTTGAGTCCGAATACTGCGTACACAGTTATTGCTGAAGTAAGTGATGAGCAAGCTAACGGCCCTACAACAAGTCAGGCAATGACTGTCACCACCCTGCCCGCCCCCGACATCAGCGCTCCGAACATCTTACTGATGCCAATGGTTATTGATATTTCCGATACCAGTGCGACAGTTATCTGGACGACGGATGAAGCATCAACAAGTGGTGTATCTTATAACGATGGCAGCCAATACCATGTGGTAAGTGATCAACGTTTTGTCTTAGAGCACTCAATGCCTTTGGCAGATCTTTTACCTGAAACAGAATATACCTTAACGGTATCTTCCACAGACAGGCATGGAAACGGCCCGACTATCAGTACGCCGATAACCTTTACAACCCTGGCCTCACCAGACACCATGGCACCCATTATTATCGGCAGCCCATTAATACAGAATATTACACATCAAAGCGTCGTCATTCGCTGGAAAACTAGTGAGCCTGCAACGACTCGTCTAGTAATCGGTACTTCGATAGATGAGCTTGAGCAAATTGAAAGTAAAAACGGTTTAAGGGCTTCGCATACTTTGCCAGTGACCGGCTTACAGCCTGATACATTTTATTACTTCCAAGTTCAGACCGCTGATGCGCAAGGTAATCTTGCAATGAGTGAGGTTATGTCCTTCCGCAGTAAAGTTAGAGGCCATCAAGGCGATCCTCACTTTATGTCGGAAGTGGAGGTTCTCGAACTTAGCGGTGCCACGCTTAGTGTCTACTGGGAAACCGATGTAAACGCTGATGCGCGATTGGTATGTACAAGCGCCGCCGCGACGCTTGAAGTGCACGTATCTAAACCAACTAAGAAACACACGCTTACTTTGACCACTTTAGTGGAAGGTAATAGCTATACTTGTACCGCATATTCCACTGATCATCACGGATATACAGCAAGCAAGCAAATTAATACGCTTATCGAAGTTGCCTCTAGTAAGCTAAGAAGTATTTCAACAAGTTCAGACAACACTGCGCCAATTCTGACCGCAACACCGGTTCTTGAAAGTTTCGGTGAGCTTGCAAGCTTAAGCTTAGTAAGTGATGAATTGTCGGTTGTATTTGTAGAATATAGACCTGAAGGTTCTGCTGATTGGCAAGCAGCGGGCTCACAATCCGAGAAGCTGTCGCACTTTATTCTGCTTCAAGAGCTAATCCCCAATAGCAGCTATGAGCTACGATATGTGTTGGCTGACATTGTGGGCAACCAAACATCTTTCCAAACAATTTCTTTTAACTCCGGTAGCTTGATCGATCTACCCTTGCCTGCTTTCAGCTCGCAGCCGGACGTAAGCTTTATTTCAACAAACACCGCGCTTGTTGAATGGGCCAATACCGATCAAGCAATTGGCCAGGTAAGCTTTGGTACGGCGATCGATGACTTATCTTACAAAGAAGCCAATATAGATAGTGCGCTGAGTCACCAAGTGAATCTTGTGAACCTTGATCCTGCGACTCATTATTATGTTCGTGTAGACGCTTATAATTTACTTGGCGAAATGGTTAGCAGTGACACCCTTAGTTTTGTTACGTCTGCTACAAGCGATAATGCAGACAGTGATAATGACGGCTTGCCGGATGTATGGGAGATCCAGTTCGGCTTGGACCCACAAGATGCCAGCGATGCATTTATTGACCAAGACAACGATGGTTTGAGCAACCGAGAGGAATTCGCTGCGCAAACTGACCCTAATAGCGCTGATAGCGATGTGGATGGTATTCCAGATGGTTGGGAGTTTGATCACAACCTCAACCCAAATGATGCAGCAGATGCTAGCCTTGATACTAACAATGACGGCATAACGAATTTGGATGAATTCCTTAGTGCGGCAGATACTGAGGCGCCGGTGATTGATTTGGTTTCTGAAATTACGTTGGCGTCTAATGGGCCATTAACTGCAGTGCCAATGAGTAATATTAGTGCAAGCGATAATGTTGATGGAAGTGTCGCGCTTATTAATTTAGATGAGACCCACCTACCACCGGGGCATCACATAGTTAACTGGCTCGCAGAAGACTCGGCCGGTAATAGAACAATTGCCAGCCAGTCTATACAGATAATACCGCAACTTTTGTTAAGCAAAGCTCAGGTCACAAGTGAAAACAATCGTGTTTCAGTTAACTTGAGCTTATCTGGGGAGGCACCAGTTTACCCTGTGCTTGTTCCTTACAGTCTTGGTGGTACAGCTAACGAAAATGATTACGACTTACTTACTAGCTCAAATGTCACCGAGCAGTCCACTAAGGTCAGCGGTGTCGTCATTTTTGACGAAGGCATGACTGCCGAGCTAGTACTAGAAGTCTTAGATGACCAAATTGTTGAAAGTGATGAGCAGCTTATCGTTACATTTAATGATCCGGTCAATGCGGTGATAGGTGCGAACGAGCAGCATCAGATCACGATTACAGAATCGAATATTGCCCCTAGATTAAACGTGACCGCAGAGCAAAATGGTTTGGCGCTTACAACGCTCAGTTCAGGTGAAGGCTTGGTGACTATTCATGCGCTTGTTGATGATTTAAATTCGGCTGACTCACACTCATTTGACTGGAGTAAAACCGACAACCAGCTAGTAGACCTTGACGGCGACTCAAGAACGCTTACCTTTGATCCGGTCAATTTAAGTACAGGCGTATATATCGCCGAAGTGAGTGTTACAGACAACGGTACGCCAAGTAAAGCTTCAAATGCACGTATAAATCTTAGAGTGATTGATACCTATCTTACATTGTCGGCAAATGACGATTCTGATGGTGATGGAGTCAATGATTTCGTCGAGGGGCGACTAGATTCCGACTATGATGGTATCGCTGACTACCTTGATTTTATTGACGGTTCAGCTTTGTTGCAGCACCGAGTAGGCAGTGACGATGAATATCGCTACCTAATGCAGGTTGAATATGGAGCGTCTCTATCCTTAGGCACAGCCGCTATGACGGACCCTAATGGCGGCGCATTACTCAGTGCGTTAAATCTGGGGGATATGGGATTAGAAACTGATGCTGAATTCGACTATGCCAGCGGCCTATTTGATTTCGAAATTCATAATGTGTTGCCAGTTGGAAGTAGTATTCAACTCGTTATTCCGCTTATAGAACCGATTCCTGAAGAAGCAGTGTATCGTAAATTAGATCCAATATACGGCTGGCAGAACTTTGAACTTGATAGCAATAACCAACTATATTCAAGTGCAGGAGAGCCAGGCATTTGCCCTTCTCCTGGAAGTACTGCTTATCAACCAGGCTTAACGCAAGGCCACAACTGTCTAATGATGCTAATAGAAGATGGCGGTGCCAACGATGCAGATGGCCAGGCTAATGGTACTGTGCTTGATCCAGGGGGCGTTGCCAGCTTAGTTTCTGAACCAGTAACTGAACCCACTACGAGCAAGGGTGGCAGTGGTGGCGGTTCAGTCTTCTGGATGCTGTGGCTTGTAGCGTTGCTTGGTTTAAAGCGAATTACACTAAGAGAGCGCCTTTAATTGAGTTTTATATCTTACGTACCAGAAAACCTGGTGCGTAAGATAAACGGGTATTTAATTCCCTCTATGACCCGCAGTGACGCTGTTTAGTGGGTTACGTAATCCTTAAATGTCGCTGGCTCGGCCAGAGATAGCGCTGAGCATTTCTTCTGCCTCGTCATAAGACATGTACTTTGCAACGGCGTAGGTTGAGTTAGCTTCTTTAAAAGCACCCTGAATAATTTCAGAAAAATCTGAGCGTTTTATTTGAGGTATCGTGTTCTCGATATTTAGCGTAGAAATCAAATTTTTGACTTCACTAATAAACGCTTCAGCTAGCACTGTATCATTATCATTTCTGCTGCCGAGACCCAGGCATTGTGCAAGTTCAGCCAAGCGTGTCGTGCTCGCAGCTTTAGTGAATTCAAGCACATAAGGCAGAACTTTTGCATTGGATTCGCCATGGGGTAGTTTGTACTTAGCACCTAATTGGTGGGCAAAAGCATGCACATACCCTAATCCGGCGATATTTATCGTTAAGCCTCCGTAGTACGAAGCCAGCGCCATCTTCTCTCGTGCTTTAGCATTGTTGCCACGTTTGTATACCTTCGGTAGGTTTTCAAAAATCATTTGAATACCTGAACGAGAATAATAGTCAGACTCTTCGTTTGCCATGCCGCTTAAATAAGATTCGACAAGGTGGGTTAAGGCATCCATCCCGGTTGCTGCAGTAATAGCAGGAGGAAGGCCCTTCATTAAATCAGGGTCTAGTGCCGCTACTAAAGGAACTATTTTTGTATCAATAACAAGTTCTTTTTTGTGGGTAATGCTGTCAGAAATAACGGCACCAATGGTTGCCTCAGAGCCAGTACCCGCAGTGGTGGGAATTGCAAAGAAAGGCGCAGAAGGTTTCTTGCCCTTTAAAATGCCAACCAGATCTCGAGGGCTCACTTCGTTACTTGCAGCTAAAGCAATAACTTTAGCAGCATCAATTGAAGAGCCACCACCAATAGCCATTACAGAATCACAGTTTTGCTGTCGATACTTACGGAGGCCACTTTCAACTACTGTGAAGGTAGGGTCAGGCTCTACTTCGGTAAATAGTGAATACTTCATCCCAGAAAGATTTAACTGTTCAAGTACTGGGTCGAGAAGGCCCGTATCGTAAAGTGCCTGGTCAGTAACAATCAAAAGTTTATTGAGGCCAAACTGAGAAACCGATTCACAAAGGTTGATTGATGCACCTTTGCTCATAAAGATCGTCGGTTTTGGAATGTTAAGTAAATAGGTAACGGCCTTAAGACCCGTTACATATCCCTTGCCTACTAATTGATTCTTGAAACGGGAGAGCTTCAATGTGTTGACAATTTTGGATTCCAATTCGTCGATTACCTTTGGCACTTTTATCGTCATACTTGCGCTCCTTAAGGTTATTTTTGTTTTTGAAGCTTGCCGTAATTACGCGCTTATTACTAAAACTTTATTTGACTAGCTCGCTAATGTTAATTTTTACTTGTTGCTCGGAACCTAACTCAACCAGTTCAGCTCGGCCTTCAAAATCGCCACTTGCTGCGCTAACTTGACCCGACTTGGAAACACGCGCAGTAACATTTACGAGCTTAGCATCGGAAAGCTTAGCTGCAGGACTCATTGCGTCAGCGTCACTCAAGTTAATTGTTAGAGGAAGCTCAGAAACAGTATGTCTACTTGCAGCAAGAGGCGGGCTAGCTTGATTCGCGTTTTCAGCGTTTTTTACAAATACAAACACGGTATCACCGGGTTTAACTGAGCCGAGAAGTGTTTCATCAAGCGATACGAATACATCAATTAACGAACCGCTGCTGTCGCTGGAAAAATCTGACAGTTCGATACCTGCACGGCGCTGCGCTTCATTAATGCCTTGTTTCATCTGGCCGGCGGCCGGATGTTCAGGATAAGCCTCTAAAACTTTAGACCAGTACTCAATAGCTAGTGAGAAGTCCTCAGACGTAAACGCATTGATTGCTAATAAACTTAAGGTATTTGGTTCGTTTGGGTTTAGTTCTAATGCCTTGTCAATCGTACCTTTAAGCGCGTCGGTGAAAATGCCCTTGGATGCGTAATATTGAGCCTGAGCTGTAATTCCGTAGGTTGCAGCAAGATCTTGATAGTTTATCTCGGGAGCCTCTTTTAACAAGCGAGTAACTTGTTCGAATGCGTCGACAGCAAGAGAATAGCGCTCGGTGTTCATTGCGGTGCGTGCTAGCAGGCCCCAGCCTTGAATGTTATTTGGGTTATCTTTTAGCTTGGCGTGTAATTGTTCGAGTAAGGCAGAGATGTCACCGTTTCGTGCTTGCTCAGTGGCACTAGCGAGCTCTGCATTACTTTCACTTCCTTCAAGATAGGCAACAACATCGTTGTAAGCGCCATAGTGGTTATAAAGAGCGGCGCTTAGTGCGACAACAACGGATACGCTGCCAAGTATAATTCCAATTGATGAGAATTTACTTAGCGAACTAGAGGTGGAATCAGAGTGGCTTTGATCGATACGATCGGCATCTTCGAGCAGCGTGTTATCAAGTTCTTCCTTAAGTTGAGCATATTGCTCGTCACCGATCACACCGCTATTTTTATCTAACTGTAATTCATTTAAGCGTTCTTTATATATTAATACATTTTGGGCAGTACGTTCTTTATTCTCGTTGGCCTGAATCTTATTCTGCTTGATTGTTTGTCGCTGGATAGATGCGAAGCGAAAGCTTGGTACGATAACAAACAAGCTTGCAAGGCATAGTAAAAGTAAAGCGGGTAACCAAAAGTCGTACATTAAGATTTATCCTGATCGTTGTCGGCATCAAACTCACGAAGCAATGCCTGAACTTTGTTGTTTGTACTGTCGGCCCTAGAATCAGATACCGAATCATTGCTCGTTGATGTGCCAGGTTTATCTTGATTGGTGTTTCGCTTATTACGAACAGCGTAAGCGATAACGCCCATGCCAAAAATGATAAAAATCCAAGGTCCATACCAGAGCATTAAGGTTTCACTACTAACTTTTGGCTTATAGGTGACGAAATCTCCAAAGCGATCAATCATAAATTGAACAACTTCTTCAGGACTACTCCCTTCTTCAAGTAAACGGTGAACCTCTTTGCGCATGTCGGCAGCAATTGGGGCGTTAGAGTCAGCGATATCTTGATTTTGACATTTTGGGCAACGGAGCTCCTTAGTCAACTCAAGGTAATTCATGCGCCTTTCTTCATCAGAAAACTGATAAACGTCTATATTTGCGCTAATAGGAAGCGAAAAGAAAGTTGTAAGGGAAAACAGCAAAATTAATCTGCTTGTGAGCTCGTTCATAGCACCACCTTTCCTTCGAGTTTGTCGATCAAAGGCTTAAGCGTCGAGTGCCAGACTTTGTCATCAACGACACCAACATGGCGATGCCTGACATATCCGTGCTGATCGATAATGTATGTCTCTGGAGCACCGTAAACACCTAGATCAAATCCAAGCTTTCCCTCAGGGTCGTAAATGTTGAATGTATAAGGGTTGCCTAGTTTTGCAAGCCAAACCTGAGCAGCATCACGCTCATCCTTGTAATTTAATCCAGCGATTTTGACGCCCTGCTCTGACAGAGTGTTTAGATAGGGGTGCTCAACTCGACACGATGGGCACCAGGTTGCCCAGACATTTAAGAGCATTACCTCACCGCTGAATACTGAGTTATTGAGCTGCTTATTTTGGTCTGACAAAGAACTCAGCTGAAACTTCGGTACTGGGTCGTTTAGCCGTGCCGTTTCTAGTTTGGTAGGATCCTTACCGATAGCGGTATATAGTATGAGCCCAAGAGCAATAGTAAGAACGAGAGGTGTGAAAAGGACGATTCTTTTGTTCATACCAGGCCTCCATTTTTATTGTCTACGAGTTTTGACTTTAAGCGATAACGACGATCACTTATCGCAAACAATCCACCTAGCGCCATAAAAATAGTGCCAAGCCAAATCCATCTAACGAAGGGTTTTATTTGAATACGAACTGCCCAGGCACCGTCAGTGAGTGGCTCGCCTAAAGCAATATAGAGATCACGGAATAGCCCGGCATCAATGCCTGCTTCCGTCATAGGGCTGTTCTTAGAGAAGTAAACTCGCTTCTCGGGGTGTAATGTGGCGACTTCGTTCCCTGATGCAACCGAGGTAACACGTACCGTGGCACGATCAGCCTGATAGTTAGCGCCAGTATAGGGATCTAAGCTTTCAAATACGAAGTTGTAACCAGACACACTCACTTGCTCGCCAGGCGCCATACGAATATCTCTTTCTTCAGATTCAACCGACACTAGCGTTACGCCTAGAATACTAAAGGCAAACCCCAAGTGGCCAAGCGTCATTCCAACATAGGAACGGCTGAGTCGTCTCAGGCCGCGAATGCGTCCGGCTTTGTTCTCTGATTTCTGATATACGTCTTTTAAGGTAAAGCCGGTAATCCAAAGCGCTAGAAATGACCCAAAAAACGCACCGACATGAAATTCTTCAAAAAGAATAAATGGCAAGGCGAAAGCGATCAATACCGCCGACAAGGCAACCCAGCGTAGTTGCTTAATCAAAAGTGAAAGCTCAGTGTTTTTCCAACGCCCGACAACACCAAAACCCATCACGATCGCTAAAATGGACATCAGCGGTGCAAAAACGGCGTTAAAGTAAGGAGGCCCAATTGATAGTTTGCCTGCGCCGATAAAATCTAATACTAATGGATAGAGTGTACCCATCATAACTGTGACCCATGCAACGACCAGTAATAGATTGTTTACCAGCAAAAAGGTTTCCCTAGATAGCATGCTAAATTGAGCTTTGCTGCGAACCTCGGGAACCTTGAGCGCATAAAGTGTTAGAGAGCAAACCATTGTGATGCCGAGCAAGCCAAGAACGAATTGACCGCGAGCAGGGTCCGATGCAAACGCATGAACAGATGTTAGCACCCCAGAGCGAACAAGAAAGGTCCCGAGTAAACTGAGCGAAAATGCAAAGATCGCGAGTAATACAGTCCAGCTCTTAAATACTCCGCGTTTTTCGGTTACAGCCAGGGAGTGTATTAAAGCGGTACCCACGAGCCATGGCATAAAGGAAGCGTTTTCTACTGGGTCCCAGAACCACCAGCCACCCCAGCCAAGTTCATAATATGCCCACCAGCTACCCAGGGAAATACCTAAGGTGAGGAACGCCCAGGCTACTGTAGTCCAGGGGCGTGACCATCTAGCCCAAGCTGAATCTAGTTGACCGCTCATCAATGCGGCAATCGCAAAGGCAAACACAACCGAAAAACCGACATAGCCCATATAGAGCATTGGCGGATGAACGATCAGTCCAAAGTCTTGAAGTAGAGGGTTTAGATCAGCGCCCTCTGCTGGAAACTCCGGTAAGTAACGGTCGAAAGGGTTTGACGTCAAAATAATGAAGGATAAAAAACCGATACTTATCATCCCCATTACCGATAACACTCTTGCGAGAATATCTGAAGGCAGTTGCTTGGAAAATAACACAACAGCCGCAATCCAGCCGGAAAGAATCAATGCCCAAAGTAATAAAGACCCTTCATGACCACCCCAAATTGCACTTATCTTATATTGCAGTGGTAACAGTGTATTGGAGTGGTTGGCTACGTACTGAACACTAAAGTTATCTTGGACAAACGCAATACCCAGGCAAGTGAAGCTGAGTACCATAAAAACGAACTGCCCCCAGGCTATTGGACGGGCTAGATAGACGCACAATGCATTATTGCGAGCAGCTCCCCATAGTGGAACGACAGCCAATAAAACGCTTAGTGAAAAAGCGATGACTAGTGCAAGATGCCCTATTTCTGGTGTAAACATCTACGGCTGTCCTTCTTCGACGGGTTTAGTATGAATGCCTTTTGGCGCGGTGCCACCAGACTTTTCTAAAGCGTCAGCAACTTCGGGCGGCATATAGTTCTCATCGTGCTTGGCTAGAACTTCATCGGCTATAAGAACATTGTTCTCATCGAGCCGGCCAAGCGCTACAATCCCCTGTCCTTCTCTAAAGAGGTCTGGCAGTATTCCTGTATAAGAAACCTCTACGTTTTCTTTATAATCGGTTAGCGCGAAGGTGGTGGCCAAACTATTTTCGCTACGTTTAACGCTTCCCTCTACAACCATGCCTCCAGCACGAATACGAGCGCCCTTTGGGGCCTCTCCTTGTGCGATTTGTGTTGGGTTATAAAATAGATTTATATTTTCCGTCAAAGCGTACATGGCCAGACCAATCACGGTCCCAAACCCAACGAGAAGAAAAATAATAAGTGTAAGGCGTTGTTTGCGCTTAGGGTGCATCAATTATTTCCACCTGAAATCAATACTGAAAGATTAGTAAAATAGTTAGCAAATCGTCTGCTAAGGCTCAGTCTGTGCGGTTTGTTTATTCTTGAGTTCCGTGCGTCGATATCTCTGAGAAAGCTCGCGAAGAATAGACTTTCGTTGCATTAGCGGTTGAACATAGGCGATAAGGAATACTAGCAAGCCTATACCGTAACATAGCCACACGTATAAACCATGCCCACCCATATTTAAAAACTCAGAAAAGCTGTCAAAACTCACTGACGCCTCCTAACAAGTAAAACCATTTTTGTTGAACTAAACATGTCGCTAGCGAACTCCGGACTGCTTTACGATGTCCTGAACCCATCTGGTTTTTCGCTCTCGAAGCAATATTTGGTTCTGCATTCTGATAATAACAAGTGCCGCGAAAAAGCAGTAAATACCGATGACCATCACTAATAAGGGTATCCACATTTCTGGCACCATTGCTGGTTTCTCGGTTAATTTAAAGGTTGCTGGTTGATGCAGGGTATTCCACCACTCAACAGAGTATTTAATAATCGGGATGTTCACGACGCCAACAAGCACAGTAATGGCAGATGCCCTTGCAGCCATATTTGCATCTTCAATAGCGGTTTGAATCGAGATCACACCAAAGTATAGAAACAGCAAAATAAGCATGGCGGTGAGCCGTGCATCCCATACCCACCATGTACCCCAGGTTGGCTTGCCCCAAACCGCACCAGTGAATAAAGCTAAAAAGGTAAATGCCGCACCAATTGGTGCAGCGGAAGAAATAAATATATCAGCAATTTTCATGCGCCAAACAAGAGATACTAGAGCAGCTGAAGCCATCATCATGTAGCAAGATTGAGCGAGAATCGCGCTTGGCACATGCAGGTAAATAATTCGGAAGCTGTTTCCTTGCTGATAATCAGGTGGAGCAAAAGCCAGGCCCCATGTAACCCCTGCTGTTATTAAGCCAAGTGCTGCAATCAGAAACCAGGGATAGTACTGTTTCGAAATATCATAGAACCACTTCGGCGAACCAAGCTTGTGAAAAAATGTCCATTTCATGGAGTTACTTCTTAACTAGCATAGATTGATTAAAATACTCGAGCTTCATTAGTTTGAAACACTCATCCGTAGTGCGGCAGCAGACGCAAAGGGCGAAAGTGTAACCGCTAGCACCAGCATGATACCGATAATTGCGAGGTGCCCGCCAACTGGTAAACCGTCAATACTGGCCTGTACCGTACCGGTACCAAATATTAGCACTGGTATAGTCAGTGGTAAGACTAATAGAGAAACCAGCACACCACCAGAGCGCAAGCTTACCGTCAATGCAGCACCAATGCCACCAATTAAGGTGATAACAGGAGTCCCCATGATCAAGGTCAATAAGAGTATTGGCAGGTGTTGAGGGTCAAGATGCAACATGACAGCGAGTAACGGCGACATGACCACAAGCGGCAGAGCAATTAGCAACCAATGAACAAAGGCTTTAACTAGCAGCAGCAGATATAAAGGGTGTGAGCTTAGTACAAGCTGCTCGAGTGAACCGTCGTCGTAGTCGGCCTGGAACAGGCGATCCAAGGAAAGCATTGTAGAAAGTAAGGCAGCAACCCAAACTAAACCAACAGATGCCGTGCCTAGAAAGTCGGGTGAAGGGTCTACGCCTAAGGGAAATAACACAATAATAATAGCGAAAAAAACTAGTGGGTTTGCCAGTTCCTGCTTGTGCCTAAATGCGGTAAGAAACTCTTTAGTTAAAATAGCTTTGGCGACGGGCCACAAACCGGTACTGGAGTTCATGCTCATATTACACTTCCTTTAATGGGAAGTATTTCAAGTCCGGGTAAAGAAAGCTGATGATGTGTTGTAAGAATGATTGTGACACCGCTAATTGCTTTTTCTAACAACAAATTTTCAAACTGGGCAACGCCTTGCTTATCGATGGCAGTAAAGATCTCATCAAGAATCCAGATCTTTGCCTCAGAGAGATATAATTGCGCCAGAGTTACGCGACGCTGCTGACCTGCTGACATATTGCGGCATAGAACATGTTCATACCCTTCTAAGCCGACTGAGCTGAGCGCGCTCCATAGCTGTTGTTCTACAACTGTTTGTCGCAAGCCAAGTAGATAACGCAGATTCTCTAAAGGTGTCATGCTGGTTTTAATGGCAGATTTATGGCCAATAAAAAGAAGCTGAGACTGGAAACTAAGCTGGGATTTATATAGAGCTTCGCCCTGCCAGTTAACTACGCCGTCATATGAAGTGAATAAGCCAGCTAAAATTCGTAGCAAGGTTGTTTTACCTGCACCATTAGGGCCTTCGAGCTGCGTTATCGTGGCAGGAAGAAAACTATGCTCTAGCCCGGAAAACAGAATGCGGTCTTCACGTTCACAAGATAGCTGCTTAATTTGGAGTACTGGCTCAACCATAGAGGTTTATGACTGCTTAAATAGAATCTCGAAGTCGCTATTATACCTGCAAAATACAATTTGAATATCTATTCACTTAGCTTATACCTTACAAATAAGAAAGGTTGCCTAAAGCTATACCACTAATGAGGAAATGCTCGGCAACCTATATCGATCGAGGCGAAATAATCAGATTGAGCGACTAAGCACGCCTTTTTGTAAAGGCATGAACTCCCAGGCCTGAGAGCGTCTGAGCCACAGATATCCAGGCTGTCTGATCAGGTATGGCCTGTTTGCCTTTAGATAGCCTCGCAAGCTGTGATTCGTACCAGGTAATATCAAGCATGGTCATTTTATCGATAAACTTCACGCCAGTGCTGGGTTTCGGTATATCAATCTTGTGCTCGGGATTTGCTATTAGCTCATTGGGAAAATCGGGATAAACAGAGAGCGGTCGAGCCAAACCGATAAAATCAGTTGCGCCACTCTTTAAGGCTTGAAGCATTGCGCTACCTGAGCGGAAGCCGCCAGTAACGACAAGTGGAATTGAAACGCGCTCGCGGATTTTATCTGCATATTCTATGAAGTATGCTTCGCGTCGGCGTGTTGATTCCTTAATGTTATGACCTACCATGCTTGGGCTTTCGTAGGTGCCGCCGGAAATTTCCAGTAAATCAATTCCCGCTTTTGCAAGGGTTTCGACTACTTCCATAGATTCTTCATGAGAGAACCCTCCTTTCGAGTAGTCAGCAGAATTTAATTTAATGCCAATTGGGTAATTATCATCTGTGGCTTCACGAATAGCACGGTAAACCTCTAATACAAAGCGCATTCTATTTTGTAAGCTACCGCCCCACTTGTCTTTTCTCTGGTTGTGGTGTGGAGATAAAAACTGGCTAACCAAATAACCGTGAGCGCCATGAATTTGTACACCATCGAAGCCTGTTTGTTTGGCAAGTTTTGCGGCGGTCGCAAACTTTTCGATTATTTCTAAAATTTCGCTTTCTTCGAGCGCACGAGGGGTGGCAAAGGTGTTTTCAAGCCCCCCACCTAAAGGAATAGCAGAGGGGGCGACTGGCTGCTTTGTTAAAAACGTTGGCGATTGCTTACCTGGGTGGTTTAATTGCATCCAAACTTTGGTGTCATTCTGCTTTGCAGCGTCCGCCCATTGAATGAAGCTCTCGAGGTCGCTTTCGTTATCTAGAACAACGTTTTTTGGTTCGCCAAGTGCTGCCCGGTCAATCATGACGTTACCTGTGATAAGTAACCCAGTACCGCCAGCTGACCAGGTACGATATAACTTAGCAAGTCGCTTGCCCGGATTGTGCTGTTTGTCTCCCAGTTGTTCGCTCATTGCAGACTTAAAGAATCGATTTTTAACGTTTACATTACCTTGTTGATATGGCGTAGCAAAACTTAGACTTGGGTGTGTAGTGCGTGACATGAGAACCTCGGTTTTTGGTTTTTATCTTATTTTGCTAATAATATAGATCTATATTTGTGACCGCTAGTCATGAATAGTGTAATACACATTCCTACCAATGGATTAATCGCAGACAATAAAAAGCCCGGCAACGGCCGGGCTTTAGAAAGTAAAAGCTAAGTTAGCAAATTACTCTGGTGTACCACACTCGGCAGCAGTTGGATTTTCAGAACAACGGATTTTCCAAAGCATTTTTAAAGCTTTAGGGTGGTGGTTACCCTCTGCTTTTAGAGCCATACGGATTTCACGCTTAAACTTAGTAATTTCTTCCTTAGTTTTAGCATCTGTTTTGATCCAATACTTCGCTGGGATTTCCGCTTCAGCATCCTTAACCATTTTATTAATGTCAGGAATACGAGAAAGAATGTACTCACGCATCTTTTGACCAAAGTCGTCTGCAAAGCGGTCCTTGTGAGTAACAAGCTGCATCATGCCGTAAAGGAGTTTTTCGTCGATAATACCGCCGTTCTCGCCGAGACCGTGATATAACTCAAATACGTTATAACCAAGCGCGACCATTGGTAGAATGTCGATATTACCGTTATTGAACTGGCCCGAGAAAGTGGTCAAAGAAGTGCCGACCGGAGACGCACCAACTAGGTTAGCAAGCTTCAAACTTTGTGGATCTTCGTTAAGAACCGAGATCTTTTTGCCGCTAAATTCTTCAACTGAGTCAATATTTCTGTCTCTTACGAATAGGTAAACAGAACCAACAGGCAAAGTACCAACCATCTCGTAATTACCATTCGTAAGTAGCTTGCCAACTTTCGGGTTAGTCAAGGCCTTTAGAACGATACCAAGCTGCTTCTCGTTGTTGATGCCACCAATTGCATCCAAGGTACCACCAAATGGAACGTATGGGCTACTCAATATAGAGGTAAGAAATACACCATCACACATACCGGCTTTAAAATCATTAGAGGCAACTTTTTCATCGGTAAAAGCTTCCAAATGGATATCTAGACCCCAAGGAATAGCTTTTGCTTTCAAGTCAGCGAAGAATGTCATTGCAGGACCGTTTTTTCCAACCGGGTCGTACATACAGAACTTTTTCTTTTCAAGTGCAGAAGCTGTGGCAGCAGTCGACAGCATTACTAGCGCAAGTATAATTCGACGAAATGTCATAATGTTTCCTTAATCCTCATTAATTGTTTGATGTGTAAGAACGTTCTTTTCTTATCGTTATTATGGTGCGAATAATAACAAAGACATGCTCGAAAAGAGACATCAAAATTGACTGCTAGTCACAAAAATAGATTTAAATTTTGGCAATATTAATATTTTCTTGTAAATACAATTGCTTACCATTTTCAGAGAGGAGTTGTTAAATTTGGTTAGCTGTTTTTCATATCTGCGTTAAAGAAACTTTCAAGCTCCTTGGACTTAGCTTGAGCGTCCTTGTATCCGAGAGCTATGAGCTCTCGCATAAACTCCCCTTCAAACAAAAGATAGCTAGCCAGGCTCACGCCGCCTTCAATTGGTTCCTTGTTTAGACCAAAAAACTGTTTAATAGGTCCGGGTAGTTTGGAAACATGTTTAATTGCAATTTCATCAATTGGTTCGCTTGGGTTTATCACCAAGGTATCAATAAACCTTAATCCCAAATCGTTGGCGACTGCTTCTGGGTCCTCAACTCTTTTTAAAAGGCTGTTGATGACAGCGACCTTTTCAACGTCCTTTTCTACAACATCAATAAACATTCCGTTTATAACATGCTCTAAGATAGAGGGTCGCTTTGGCTCTTTTTTACTTTCCTTGCGAATATGACGATTGGTGAGGTTCGCGCTAACACCAATAACCAAAATTCGATTCGCACCAAGGTGAACTGCAGGGCTAAGCGGTGCCATATTACGAGCAACACCATCGCCAAAGTACTCTCTATGTATCTTGACTGGTGGAAATATGGTCGGGATAGCAGAAGAAGCCATGAGGTGATCAAGCGTTAGTTTTGTTTTAACGCCCACCCTATTCCCTGATTGCCAACCAGTAAGGTGGTCTTCACCTTGGAAAAAACTAACACTTTGGCCGCTTCGATAACCACAACTTGTCACACTAACTGCCTGTATGTCGTGCTTCTTGATGTTGGTTGTGAGTTGTCCGAAATCAGCTTCTTTTTTTAATAGCTCTCTTAAGGGGGCGTTATTGAACATGGAGCCTGGCACATCAATGCCATCTCCGCTGACGAAACCTCTAACAAACTGGCCTAGGTTTTTTGCAAGATTCCAATAGTCGGATTTGTATACCTTATCAGAGCTAAGGTTTAACCAAAGATCTTCGAGACTGTCGACACTATGCCTGAAGATCTTACCCCCTCCTCCTAGCCCCACGGCGTTTAAAGCTCCTGCGGAACTGCCGCAAATGACAGGAAAGGGATAGTCAAAGCCAGGAAACTGTTCTGCAATTGCCTTAAGAACACCGGCCTGGTAAGCGCCTCGTGCACCACCACCCGTTAAAATCACCCCTGCTGTCATATTAATTATTCCAAATAATGTACTTTGTAAGAATGCTGCGATAGCAGCTTGTTTCCGCTCAAAGAATAGATAAGTCTCAATAGTAAAACTATTCTAGGGCATATATGCGGACAAGCACTAACCTTGCATAAACTTAATAGTGATAATAAAAATCTATATAGAATAAGACGGTCTATATCTGATCAAAAAAGCAGCATCTTTAGCGCTATAATTAAGTTAATGATAAAGATAGATCGTTATATGGTTTTCCGTTTTTAAATTAGAGCATTAATTTGTAGTCGGAGGTGTCCTATGAAACGTTTATATTACCTTAGCCCTTCAATTGACAGTGTCGACCAAGTTTCGAAAGATTTGCATGAGCATGGTATTACTGACTGGAACTTTCATATTATTAGTACTAATGAAGAGGGTCTATATAGTCATCATCTCCACTCTGCGAGTGCACTTCAGCGTACCGACTTCGTGCGCTTTGTAGAGCGAGGCTTATTGTCCGGTGGGATGATTGGGCTGTTTTTTTAGTCCCCTTTACTTATATCGAGGAGTTTAGCTTCAATGCATGGCTAGTGATCGCGATCTTTAGCATGTTCTTTGGTGCGTGGTTTGGCGGTGTTGGTGGGCTCAATACTGAACACTACAAGATCCAGAAGTTTCACGAACAAATTATTGAAGGTCAGCACTTGATCTTAGTGGATGTTAACACGAAGGATGAACAACGCATAAAGTGCATTATGGAAATAAGGCACCCCGAGGCGGTACTTCAAGGTTCTAGCTCGACTATTACTAATCCGTTTTCCAAGGATGATGCTGAACACATCAGCGCAAAGTCTTAGGGCTGCGCATTAAGGTGATAAAAGCTTAGATTATCGCCTTAATGCATTATTTGCAGTTCACAAAGTGTTCATGTCGAAATCTGTCAAAGCAAAAATTTCAAGGACTTCATAGGTATTCTTGTCGAGCTTTGCCAAACCAAAGCCTGATTTCCCAATTATGCGGATATAGAAGTATTTGCCTGTATCAAACTCTTGATCCTTATAAATCTTCTTAAGGTAGACTTCTTCAAGAGCTGCTTGCTTGATGCGTTCTTTTTGCTCGCCTAGCTCATGATAATAATCCATGTTCTGTAGATAATCTGTATCCCCTTCACCGGTAAATGCATGAACAGTGATCGCTATTCTAACTTCGGTTGTACCGGTTAAAACGTGGAACTTTGGTGCTGAAGCCAAGCTAGTATCGATAATATTAGGGTCAACAGCTGTCATATCGTAATTCGATGCGGTTTGGATCTCAAATGAGTTATTGACAAGTAATGCTGATAAAGGCCTTTCCTTGTAGATGGTCTGAAACCCATATACAAGCGCTGCTATTTGGAATAATGCAATCACTGACAGGTCAAACTTTAGACTCTTCTTACCTTTTTTATATACGACAAAAGTAAGTAGTGGCCCTAGTATCACGTCTACAGCAAACAGGATTAGAATGATTTCTGATATACCCTGTATTTTGAAGTAGAAGTCAGGATAAATTTGGAATCTGATAAAAAAGTAAACTATCGATACGATAGCGAGACTAATAAGAAAGTGGATTAGAAATGCGATGGGTTTTGTCATAGTCGTCAGTTAAGTTAGTGTTTAAACTAAGCTTAGAAGCGACTTGGATATTTTCAAAGAAATAAAGAACGGAATTAAAAAAAAGCCGCATTTAAGTGCGGCTTTTTAGAAACTACAAAGGTATTGTTATTTCATTTTTTTACGTGTGGCAACTAGTCCTGCCAAACCTAATGCAAACAAAGCAATGGTGCCAGGTTCTGAAACTGCAGTAACTTTAACGTCGTCAAAAATATTACCTGTTGTATCTCTTCCGCCATCTAAGGATGTGAATGTTAAGGTAGAAAGCGAGCTAGTAGCTGTGAATTGATAAGTATACTGATTCCAGTTACCCCATGATTGGTTATAAACAGAATCTGAAAGGTCACCAACACTGACTGAGAAAGCTTCATCAGAGTTAGCTTGGCGGCGGCGACCAGCAAAACTTAACTCGTAGGCCTGACCTGCTGTCGTCGCGAAGTCTTGGAAGATAGAGAACTGACCATTAGCGTCTCCAGGGTGCGCATTAAGTTCTAATACTCTAATTCCATCATCGGCAGGTACGATAAAATTGTTAGACCATATTTCAACATTCTGGCTGGCGTCCCAATTTGGAATGCTAGAATAAATCTGCCACGTAGCTGCGCTTCCATACCCGCCAAGTGCTGCTTCGTTACCAATATCTTCGAAGCTGCCATTTTCTATAAGATTAGCTTGAGCACTCATAGATACAGCAGTAGTTAAACAGATTGAACCGAACAACTTTGTTAAATTTTTCATAATACAGCCTAATTTAATGAATAATAACTATAGGAAAGCAATAGATGCGCCAGAAGTTTATCTTTTTGTTTTTATTGATGTTTTCTAGTATTGATTGATCGATGTGTAAAATAAGCTGACGTAAATTTAGCCAGCTTCAAGATTTTGTGAACTAGTGAATCTAATGACTTCGTCTTACAAACCGCATTGGTAATACGGATATTATAATGTTAAATACCTTGGCAATGGTCGGTGTATTTATAAGAAACAATTTGATTGCGACCTACAGCGCTATTGATGTCGAAGAGATTATCTTCAAAAAGCTCATTACCCCAATCACAAAGCGTTTCAAGCGAAACCTTGTCATCCTTTACGATCGAAGAATGAAGCTTAAGCGTTAAACCGAGCTGACCATTCCACTTCATGACGCAGCTTGATATCGGATAGTTCTTTGTTCCTGGTGCACAGCAAAACCAGCGTTCTTTTTGTAATGCTGAAACCGCTTCTGCCTGTTTGCTCGGTAAGGCAGAGGTATCTTCATCTAACCAGTTCCCCATTGCGGAGAAATTGCCAGCGTAAAAGGATTTATTGCTGAGGTAGCGATATAAAAATCTAATCATAAAGCCAGGTAGATATTTAGCTATCTTGGCTTGTTGCCAGTGCAGCCAATGCTCGCGTGACTTTAGCCGCTCGCGAATTCTGTCGTTTAACTGGGTAGGTGAAATATCCGCTTCGAGAGGGATATAAAATCCACTGGAGAAATTTGCATAGTCTGAGTCGGTTCCAAAATTAGCTGCCCCCCTTAAATTAACGGGATAAAACCACGAATAGCTTTGATTGCAGTTTTTTGAATCTGCAAGTAAATGCTTGGCAGCCGAGCGGTTTAGCGCCCATAGTATAAAGGTTGTTAAAGGGATATCGAGAGATTTTGCTCGTTGTTCGATAGCTGCGGTTTCATAACGATCAAAAAATAGAGTGTCTACCGAATTTTGGCTTACTTGATTATCCGCTTTCCAAAAACGCCATTTGACCCTTTTAGGGTAAGGTTGAACTTTTGCTTTGATCGCTTTCAATTCTTGAGTGTCAGGTTCACCGGTTTCTCTACACTTAGGGATCTTCACACTGGTGAAACCGAGATCGTTCAGCATGTGCTTCATTATGCTCATGCCGTCACCATTGGCGTGCTGGAAGATATCTACTTTTAGCGCTTCTTCTTGCTCTGAGGTGTGAGGCGTATATCGCCCCCAATATATGTCATCACTTACGCCTAGCTTGCGCCTTTGTTCAAACCATAAGGCAACATGATCTTTCGGGTGACGTTGAAATATACTCATGATGCCTGATCCGTCTTGAGAACGTTAAGGGTATTTTTCGCATCAAGCCAACCTGCTTCCCAGCTTGAAGTTAATACCTCATCATTATATGGGCTCTGTGATTTCTTCTTCGCTCGACTGCCCTGCTCAAAACCGCGTTGATAGGCGTCTTCAACGCTCTCGGAGTCGAGCGCATTATTCGTTACCTGTTTGCTAGCGGTGCTTAGGCTCTTGATATATTGATCCAGTAATAGGTAGCTTGCGGGCACTAAAAGCAAGCTGATCAGTGTTGCAAAAATAACCCCAAAGGCCAGCGATACGGCCATGGGTATTAAAAACTTAGCCTGAATGCTGGTTTCCAGGATCAAAGGTGTTAAGCCTGCAAACGTTGTAATTGACGTTAAGAGTATTGGCCTGAAGCGTTTCTTGCCAGCTTCGCATACTGCACTAAAGATATTCACGCCCTTCTTGCGCAGCTCATTAATACAGTCCATCAAGACCAGGTTGTCATTGACGACAATACCGCTGACCGCCACCATACCTATGAATGACCAAAGCGTTAATTCCAGATTTAATAACATATGACCGAAAAGTGAGCCTAGAATTCCAAAAGGGATTGCAAACAAAACCAATAAGGGCTGACTGTAAGACGAGAATAAAACCGCCATCATCAAATACATTACGAAGATAGCGATTAGATAACCGTTAAACAGAATATCTAAAAACGCCACAATACTTTTTTGTTTACCTGCGGTTCCCCACTTCATATCTGGATATTGCGCGACTAGCGTGTCGAGGTAGTGTTCTTTAAGGTCCTTTTGAATATTGTAAACCGAGTTATGTTCTGTATTGACGTATGCGCTCACGGTCACCACTCGCTTGCGCTCATAGCGGCGAATATTATTCGGTGCCTGTCGGAAGTGAATATCAGCAATTATTGACAAGTCTATATAGCTGCCATCTGCTATCAAAATTGGCAGGTGCTCCAGGTACCACATCGAAGCTCGTTCTTCTTCAGGCAAGCCTAGCCAGACATCGACTTCATCATCTTGCGTTTGGATCGTTTGCACCACTTCACCCTGATACGCCCTATTGACTTGCCTGATAACCTGCTCAAGCGTTAGTCCAAGTGAAATAGCGTTATCCTTTAAGGTGATCTGCGCCTGTTTTTTCTTTTCATTAAGGGAGTCTGCCAAGTCATAAGTTCCGCTGTAATGACTCAGTTTATCCTTTAACTGTTTCGCAGCAGTTTCAAGCTGTAAGCGATCATAACCGGAAAGCTCAATATTGATATCAGGCTTTGAGGGGCTTAGGCTAGAACTAAAACTAAGCTTGCTTGCTCCATCAATACGGCCAATCAACTCGCGCCAACGGTTTAAGACTTCCTGACCGCTACGCTCTCTCGTTTTTGAGTCAGACAGTTCTAGCGTTACTTGGGCGGTATGATCAAGGTTTTGTTTGTTTTCCTGATTCGATATCTTAAGCGTTGGGCCGATAACCGAATAAACGTGCAAGATTACAGGTTCACTAATACTGGGCGAAGAAGACTCGTTTAGCTCAATACGCAAATCTTCCGCTGCCTTCAACATTTTATTCACTGCAGCTTCAGTTTTTTTGCGTGAAGCGCCCTCCGGAAAAGCAACTGAGGCATTAACAACCTCTGCATCAATCGCGACGCCCAACGCCACTCTCATCCAACCAGTCGATAGTAAGACCATAAAGATGATAAACATTAAGCTAAAACTAACGATAACCAGTTCTTTATGTTTTAGAGCCATCACTAATAAAGGTTGATATAAACCTTGGTTTAATTTATCGAGGTGTTGGCTGAATTGCTTTTGTATTTTACTTAACAGACTGTCTTTCTTTTCGTCGCTTGATGTTGATGCCTTACGGGATAAGTGCGCAGGTAGAATAAAGATCGATTCCAAGAGCGAAAACACTAGAATACAAATAACTATAATAGGTATCGCCTGCATTAACTGACCCTCGGGGCCTGGTAAGAACAGTAAAGGCAAAAAGGCTACAATGGTTGTAGTGACTGCAAAAAGTATCGGTTTATATACGTCATAGACACCAGCAAGCGCGCCTTCACTACCATATTTTCCTGCCTGATTCTGGCTATGAATTGACTCCCCAACGATCACTGCGTCATCGACCACAATGCCCAGCACTAGTATGAAAGCAAACAGTGACACAATATTGATGGATACATCCAGTGAGGGCATTAATAACAGACTGCCAAAAAACGAAAATGGTATTCCCAGGCTGACCCAAAATGAGAGACGTAAATTAAGAAACAGAACCAAGAGCGCAAAGAGTAGCAAGAGGCCGCTGAATGCATTTTCCAGCAATAAATCAATGCGGCTTTTAAAGTTTTTTGCTTCGTCCTGCCAAACGTATAAGTGCATGTTGTCAGGCAGTTGCTTTTGCTTTATATAGCCTTTAATTGCCTCGGCAATGGTAACAATACTCTGATTGCCAACACGATAGACATCGAGAGAAACCGCTGCACGGTGGTCAAAGGATGCCTGACTTTGCGGGCTATTTCGGTTGTCGATGATGCTCGCAATATCGCCTAGTCTTACCTCGGCACCGTCAGCATTCGAGGCAATAATGATATTTCGATAACCCTCTGCATCACTTTTTTTAGCATCACTGGTGATTAGTACGTCACCGTCATGGGTTTTTAATACGCCACCTGGTAACTGATTTGATTGTTGCCTAATTAGACGACTGATCTCTTCGAAGCTAACTTGATATTGCTCTAAGTTATGTGCCGGGATATAGACTTGTATTTCAGAGTCTTTAACGTCTTCTAGGTCGATGATGCTGATGTTATCGTTTTCGAGGATTTCACTGCGTATGCTTCGCGCCATCTTGCTCATGCTAGCGTAGTCCGCGGTGCCACTGAGAATTAATTTACTAACGCGATTACGTACAATCAATTCCTTGACGGTTGGCTCTTCTGCCTCGTCTGGTAAGGCATCATAGTTTTCGAGACGGCTTTTAACTGTATCTAGTATATCTTTCGTGAGGTAGCCGTCTGCTACGTCAAGAGTCATTGAGCAAAAACCCTCATGCGCAATAGCGCTAAGCTCAAGTGTGCCCTCAATATCATAAATCTGGTTTTCGATTGGCTTGCAGATGCTAGATTCTATGGTTTCAACTGACGCACCAGGCAGGCTCGTATCTATCCCAATACGTTCAAGGGACACATTTGGGATCAGCTCTTTGCGAATATCGGGCAGGCTGATATAACCCAAGGCAAACACGGTAAACATAAGCAAGTTGGCGGCAACCGGATTATGTGCAAACCATGCGATCGCACCTTTCATTGAATTGTACTCGCTACAGGGTGCTCAATAAGCGCGAGATCATTGGCTAGGTAAGGCTCAACTTTCATACCTTCTGCCATTAAATGAAATGAACCGGTAACGATACGTTCGTTTGCATTTAATCCCGCCTTTACGAAGGATAGCTCTTTGCCACGATACACTAGTTCGATATTTTTTCTGTGTAAGCGCATATCGTTATCAATCGTCCAAACAGTGTTGTTGGCAGGTTCAGCACTACGAGGAATTAGCTTTAAATTATTGATTACTTGCCCTTCGATCCTTGCTTCAACAAAGGAGCCTGGTAGTAAGCTCTTGCTAGATTTGTTTGAAGCGTTATTGCTTGAAACTTGCGCAATAACATAAAGAAGCTGATTTCTATCGCGCTCCCCTTCAATTCGGTCGATAAGTCCTTGCCATTGTTTTGTCGGGTTTTGATAGCTGTTCAAGCTAGCAATAGGTTTACTTGTTTTGCCCAAGTAGCCTTTATGATTTAGACCGAGAATTTCAATTTGCTGGTCATTTAACGGGAGTCGGACTTCAACTTCGTCAGTCCCATAGATTGTTGCAACATTTGAGGTAGCCAGTATGTACTCGCCTTCAGTAATACTCAGTTTAATGACTTTGCCATCTATTGGTGCTCTGATTACAGTCTTCTTGAGTTGTTGTTTTGCATAAGCTAAGGCGGCTTCCGCGGCCGAAACTTGACTGCTGGCATGGCGCACCTGTGGTATATGACGCGCATAGTCAGTTGCGTTTCGTTTTAGGCCTTTTTGTGCGACAGCCGCCTTTGCTTTAACTCTGACTAATTCAAGTTTAGTTCGGTCAAGTTCAGCTTGTTTTTGTGCGATATCGAGTACAAAAGGCTGTTGTTCAAGTTCAATGAGAATGTCGCCCTGCTTGACCCTTGCGCCTATACTAAGCTCTTTGCTGACACGTTTGACCAGGCCGGGTACCTGATTGGTAATCTGACGAACTTCTGAGGCAGATACTCTACCGCGACTATAGATTGGAATCGCTTGGCTGCTTTCGATTACCTCTGTGTAAGGAACTCTTGGCGCCAGGTTCTGTTGAGTACTTTGCTCAGGCTCGGGTGCGTTATCGTAGAGCCAAGAAATCAGGCCAAGCGCGACGATAAGCGCGAGGAAGACGGAACGATATTTTTTTAGATACTGCATCATAACTTACTGCTAATTATAGACGTGTTGGTTCGAGATAAAACAAGCCCTGTTGCTTCATTTCTTTGCTCGGGTCATCGCCATAACTAGCGAGATAGTGATTACTTAAAAGCTGATATGCCTTCAAGTTTTTTGCAACTTCGTGTAAAGGGTCGCGCGTATCAAAACCAAAGATAAGCGCCTCATAATCACTTGCGTGATAGGTTTTAAGGATGCAGCTCAGCAAATCTTGAAAGATATCAATCCGGTTGTCGGCACAAAGAACCGTGTGAAGGCTAAGGTAGCTCGCTAAACTTCCAGGACTTGGTAGCTGGAGGCCGCCAAAGAATTTACTCTTAATATTATTGATGTGCCTGAGGGCTTTCATCTTGCCTTGGTAGGATACAAAGCGCGTTTGTTTAAAATCTTTTTGGTTCCATACGGCGCACATACCGATAAGTTCATCGTCATCATAAGCGAGGAAATAATTTTCGATATCGACCCCGCGATAGTAATTGTCTTTGGTGCCAATTTTTGAAAAGTCATAGACAGGGTAAAATTGCTTTGATGGCGCATGCTTATCGAAAAAAGACTGCATCTGAGCTTTATCGGCATTGCTAGCTCGTCGCACTAAAAGTGTTGTGGCTTTATGCTGCTTCTTATACAGATCTACCATATAAGTACGAAATTGTCCGGCCTGGTGATAAGTCGGCAAACTTAGACGGCCACTTCCGACTGAGTTGATAGAGGCTTTATTCTCGTCCAATATCACAGTCTGCATCCACTCATCCTGCATCAGTTCTCGATACTTTTTGAATAAACGTAACAGTGTCCTTCCGCCACGATAATCCTGGTGAATACGTAGATCATTGCCGTAACGGGTTAATCTTTTTTCGCCGTCGACATAAACTTCGCGCTTACCAATACTGAATGAGGCCAACAAGGTCTCTGTTTTATGATCAATCATGACCCAAACATCCGGATCTGTTGTGGTCACCTTTGTTGCATGAAAAAAGTTAGGTGCGCGCTCAAAATTCAGGTGCACTTCTCCTTCCTGTGGCGTTTGATCAATCAGGCGTAGTAGTGCAGCTGAATCACCATCTTCGGCGGGGCGAATTTCGTAGCGCTGGCTCATTAGCTTACGGCCTCGACTCTGTTTTGCTGTTCATTGCTTGCGCTCGAGCATTGAGGAGAGAATAGTTCGTTTTGCCAAAGTACCAGAGGTTCAATTTTAACGTTACCAGCCACCATGCCACGCGCTATCTTATGCGAGGTATAAACCTGCATGGCATCTTCCATGAGCAAAACGTGCGCATGATCGAGCTGACCAAGTTCGCGAGCAAGTTTATAGTGAAAGTTCTGGAGCAAAAATTCTTCTAGTTCGCGATCAAGTTCGACCTGTAGGTTTTTCTGCTCGCAAGTGTTAAGTCTGTTATATGTAGCCTGGTTTTCGCATAACAAAGCATAGCGAGGTAAGTTTGCTTCAGAATAAGAAGGGAGCGCGAGTAAGCTTATTGGCAAAATAGCGTCATGCATGGAAAACTCATTAATAATATTAACTGCCAGCTCTGGCGACAGTTTCTCACCCACCATATCAACACCACTAAGGCGTCCAATGAATTCAAAGCAAGGGCATTGATCTAAAAAGCCGGTTACCTTCAGCTGGTCATTCATCGCGTAGCGAAGTAAACCATTAGAGCTACTTAGAATGGGACGTACATTCTGGCCCTCCGTTAGCTGCCAGCTAGTATGTATTTGATTGGTGTCCAGGTCCTCAAACTCATAAAAGTGACTAGTCAGTGCTAATGGGTATTTCCCCTGAAACGGGAAGCTAATGACGCCTTCAGTGGCCCAAAGGCCCTTTCCTTGAAAACGACAATGGGGAAACAAGTCGCGTAGTTTGTTCGCCCAAATTTTAGATGATGAGGTGTCCCAAGCACTGATGAGACCAAGTTTGGGCCAAAGCATACTTGTCATTTTAGCACTTAACTCACCATCCCAAGCATCTAACGACTTAGCGGCGTCAGGGTTTTTGGGTGCGGATAGATGTGATAAGCCAGAAAGAGTCTCAGGCCACTGAC
>NZ_LWFE01001843.1:0-727 GCF_001635675.1 Oleiphilus sp. HI0061
ATGCTGTAGTCTGATAAAGAGCGCTCAGTAATTCCATGAATCAAAAGCATGAAAATATCCAGGGTAATCAGCCCGAAAAGAGCGCCAGATATATAGTCGCTATAATCATGATACCAAGGTGTGGCGTTACTCATTGTTGTTCTACCTTTCTTGTGTTTCAGGCAGTTGCTGTGCCCGATAGTTTTTATTTTTATTGTGACAAAAGCAGAATATCACGGTGTGTTGGTGCTGTAAGAGTATAGTCAGGGCTATCTCTTCGCTGCAAGTATATCTTGCAGGACTTGCTTAGTCTTCAAACCATACCTGATTTTCACCATTTTCTCGGGCTAGATACAGGCGATTGTCAGCATTTTTTAAAAGCTCAATTAAAGAGTTATTGTTGTTCTCGGTTATTCCTGCTGAAACAGTGAAGTTGAAGCTGAACTCATCTATCATAACAATATGGTCTTCAACTAGCTCCCTAAAGCCGTCTACAAGCTTTGCTGCTTGTTCCAGGCTTAGCCCTGCCATAAGTATTGCAACGTCAGAGTCGTTTATTCGAGCGTATTGGAAGCGATTGAATGCCTTTGGTAGCAGGGTGGTTAGATTGCGCATGGTGATATCGGGCGCATCCAGGCCGTGCTTGTCTTGAATGTTATGCATTTGGTCAACAGAGAGTAGAGCAACAGATACTGGGGTGCTCTGGCTTACGGCCTTTTCTAACTCTTTGTTCCCATCAAGAAAGAAC
>NZ_LWFE01001844.1:0-799 GCF_001635675.1 Oleiphilus sp. HI0061
CTTTTTCAAAAACCCGATCGTTACGGCGAAACAAGAAGAGAGCATAAGGAAGAAGTTTCCAGGACTTGTGAGTTATCAGCTTGAGACTGGGGAATTTAAATTGGCGGCAGGCTGGTTGATCGACCAGGCCGGTTGGAAAGGGAAGCGGCAAGGGCCTGTAGGCGTACATGCCAAGCAAGCTCTTGTTCTTGTCAATCACGATGGCGGCAATCAGGCAGATATACTTACCTTGGCGCAAGATATTAGAGCTTCAATTGCTTCAATTTTTTCCGTTGCCTTGGAAGTGGAGCCAAAAATAGTCTCATCCTTGAGTTCATAAGGTTGTAGTTCCTATTTCTGTAGTCGCTGGTCAGTTTCTAGTAAGGTTTTAACTAATCCGGTTAAGCGATCGACCGTTTCTTGATTTACTAATTTCCCTTCTTCGTTGAATGCTTCGTAAGCAGCTCCAATAGCTAGTTGTTGAGGAATAACTAAACTCCCCAAATTTGTCATGACTTCTCTTAGTTGTCCTAGTCCTCTTAAGCCACCTAGGCTGCCTGGGCTGGCAGCAGTTAGTGCGACAGTAAATCTGTTAAATGGTGGTTGATAGACATTGGAGTCACTATTGTCAGGGCGTGATAACCAGTCCAGTGTATTCTTCAGTGCGGCGCTAAATGATCCGTTGTACTCTGGGCTCGCGATTAAAATGCTTGTTGGTGATGAAAATATGCGCCTTAAGTCGTTCAGTGAAGCGGGCGTTTCAGTGTTTTCAATATCTTCATTAAACAACGGCAAAGGGTAGTCTGCTAAGTTAATGTTG
>NZ_LWFE01001845.1:0-908 GCF_001635675.1 Oleiphilus sp. HI0061
ATAGCTCAAAAGATGCCATTGCTTATATCAGTGATGGTATGCACATCTATGCCAACAGCTCCTATATGCAGTTCCTTGGCTACGATGATATCGATGAAATGATCTGCATTCCTGTGCTTGATACCTTTAATTCAGAATCACAAAGCAGCTTCAAAGAGCTATCTAAGCCTTTTTCAGATAACCCGCAAGCCGAAAAGACCGAAGCAACAACCTGCATATCCATTCGTGAAGATGGTACTGAAATTAGCGCAACCATGAGCCTTTCCGCTGCAACTTACGACGGNGAAGACTGCCTACAAATTATTATCCGTCCAGAGCATGACAATGAAGAACTTGCGGAAAAGATAAAAGAACTCAGCCAACAGGATCTGCTAACAGGTTTATATAACCGCCAATACTTTATGGAACAACTGCACGATGCAAAAGAATGTGCGGTAAATAATAGTACGCATGCAGGCGTACTTTACCTGGCCATCGATAACTTTCAGAAGATAAAAACCAATTTTGGCATGGCTGATGCCGACCTGGTACTACGCGACCTGGCTCATGTTATTGATAGCAACCGAAAGAGCGACCATCACCTGGCTCGATTAAGCGACGATGTTTTTGGCCTAATATGCCCGGCACAAAATGGAGATGATGCCGTTGAAGTCGCCCAAGCTTATGGTCAGGCTGTTGAAGATCACTTATTTGAGGTCGATGGAAAAACAATTCAGATAACACTTAGTACTGGTGTCACTTTGATAACTGAGAATGCCCCCGCCATCAATGATATTCTAGGTAGAGCTCAAACGGCGTCTCAAGAACTCGCTTCTCAGGACAACGCTGAAGAGATAAATGGAGTCAAACTGTACACGATTCAAACTGATAAGCCTTTAGATGACCATGACATGGCAATGGAGCTGATT
>NZ_LWFE01001846.1:0-1185 GCF_001635675.1 Oleiphilus sp. HI0061
TACCAACTATATTTTTCGTGGTGAACTGTTAGCTTTGCATGGTGCCGATCATGAGCAAACAGACTTAGGTGTCAGAATGACTTTGGGTTATTCATTTGGTCGAGAGTTTATTCGAGAGGCTCCAGAGCCTGAACCAGAGCCAATTCCGGAACCAGAGCCGGAACCGGAGCCAGAGCCCGAACCAGAACCCGAACCAATACCGGAGCCTGAGCCTGAGCCTGAGCCAGAACCAACTGATGAAGATTTAGATGGTGTATTCGATGATACTGATTTGTGCCCTGGTACAAACCCATCATTCCGTGTAGATGAAACGGGTTGTGCCGTCATGTTGACCAAGCAGGTTGCAATTACCATGGATATTAAGTTTGCAGCGAAAAGTGATGAGTTAACGCTAGAATACTACCCGGAAGTTAAGAAGATCGCAGACTTTATGAAAGAAGTCGTATCAACGACTTTGACGGTGGAGGGACACACGGATTACCAAGGCAGTCGTCGGTACAATCTGAAGCTATCTCAACGTAGAGCTGAGTCTGTTAGGCGAGTATTGGTTGACGAGTTCGGCATCGCTGAAGAGCGAGTTGCCGCAAAAGGCTTCGGTGAGGAGCAGCCGATTGCAGACAACGAGACTGAAGATGGGCGCGCTAAAAATAGGCGAGTGGTCGCAGTGCTTGAGGCTCAGGTGACCAAAGAAGCATTGCGTTAAGTCAGCTCTAGTCTTTAGAGCAATAGTATGAGGGTCTACATGGGTCGAAGTTTCGGTCTTGTAGGCCTTTTTTGTTTAATGTAGGGTCATAGCTGCTCGCTAAAGGAGTTAAGAGAAGAATTGTGAGGCGCAAATAGCGATGGAACAGTTTAATGTGGATTGCCTGGTGATCGGAGCTGGAGTTGTTGGTTTAGCAATAGCGAGGCGAATAGCTCTTGAGGGTCGGGAAGTTTTGCTCGTCGATAAAGAATCCAGCATTGGCACGCAGACTTCTTCACGCAATAGTGAAGTGATCCATGCAGGAATATATTACCCAAAAGGTTCCTTAAAAGCTCAGCTATGCGTGGCTGGGAAAGAAATGTTATATGACTATTGTGCTAAGCATCACCTTCCTTTCAAAGCTTGTGGAAAATTGATTGTTGCGACAAGTGATGATCAGATAGCTCGTCTTCAGGAAATTAAAAACCAAGCTCAACTTAATG
>NZ_LWFE01001847.1:0-743 GCF_001635675.1 Oleiphilus sp. HI0061
AGAAAAGTGCCGACCATGCTTTGCCCCAAGAGCAAATAAACCAGTTGATTGTCGAAAAAGCGATGAGCGGCAAGAAGGTTGCTCGTCTTAAAGGCGGTGACCCTTTTATCTTTGGTCGTGGTGGTGAAGAGGTTCAGGAACTGTTGGATGCGGGGGTTGCTTGCCGAGTCGTCCCAGGTGTTACCGCTGCTTCAGGTTGTACGACTTATTCCGGCATTCCATTAACTCACCGGGATTTTGTTCATGGTTGCACTTTTATCACGGGCCATCTTCAGGATGATACGCTGGATTTACCTTGGCAGGCTTTGGCACGTGAAGATCACACTGTTGTGATTTACATGGGTATTAAAACATCACCAATACTGTCTAGAGAGTTAATTAATAACGGCTTGGCCGAAGACATGCCGGTTGCCCTAATCAGTAACGGCACCACAGAGAATCATCGAACCTATCGAACCAATATTTCAGATTTGCCAGAATTTGTTCTAGCGAACCAAATCAAGCCGCCAACACTGATTGTTATTGGCCGAGTGGTAAATGCTTTGGATACCGAAGGTTTTGATCAGGCTACTTTGCTTGATGAAGCCTCCAGGCATGAACAGATGATGACTAAGGTAGGTTGATTGTGAGACAGCTGTTATTTCTCTTAAGTCTATTTTCCTCGTTTGCTATTGCAGGCTCACCGGAGCTCGCGTCTGAGCCCGAAGTAAATATCAATAGCAGAATGGGGCAGGAGCTATACC
>NZ_LWFE01001848.1:0-1021 GCF_001635675.1 Oleiphilus sp. HI0061
ACCTTTTTTGTTCCAAAAAAGTCGCCACAGTTACTACGCCGTTTAGCCGGGCGTTGGTATGACTCCCCACGTCAAGCAAACTGCACAAATTCCTGCCGATAGCACGGCCAGAGTTTTTTCTTTTTTAGTCAACTTCTTTTGTTTAAGAAGCATTAGCGCATCAGATGAAGCAGATAATTTCGACGGTTATCATGCTGGTATTCGTGGGTTGCTCTTTTTTTAAAGAACCTATCCGACCTTACTTTTTACGTCGTGGTGTCTGTCTTCAGTCTATGCTCGTGGATCAATGCGATGAAGCTACATTGCCTACCTAACGCCGTCGGTGATTACACCACACTCGTTGCTTGACCCAATGCGCTAACGCTAAACTCATTAAGCTGGTACTCTTGATAAACGTGTTTTTGGGTCGACCTTAAGTCAAATGACTTCTCGTGATATCGACCAGATAAAGGCAATCATTTCACGGGCTATTGCGGTCACGACCACATTGTAATTTTGACCGCGCTTCATAAGCCTCTGATATCGTTTTCACAGCCTTAGTTGCGCTTGCCATGCTTGATCGATAATCTCCTTAGGTAGACCTTCCTGTCTTACCTGCATTTCTTTGGATATTCGTGCGCTATACCGATAGCTGTGCGCTCCCTCAATCAACAGTTTCTGACGCGTCCATTACCGCACTTTGTAATGCTGCCAAGTTTTCGTTTATCGCGACTAGAATGCTCACTCGGGGTGAGCCCGACATAGCTCATTAGCTTTCTAGGCGTATCAAATCGGCTTAGATCACCAAGCTCACACACTACGCCTGTTGCGATGAGGAGGCGTATTCCACGCATCGCTTGTATTGCTTTAACGACAGGATAGTAGCGCCACTTCTTAACTTGATGAGTGAGCTCGTTGTCGAGTCGTTTTAATCGCTTAGTGCGCTCATCAATAGTCTGAATCATTTCTTGTAAAACGATTTGCTGGCAAGGGTGCGGAAGCACCATTTCGGTTAGCCATCGCATATGTTTTAACGACCAGT
>NZ_LWFE01001849.1:0-808 GCF_001635675.1 Oleiphilus sp. HI0061
TCGTCATGCGTCGTGCTCATTGTTGTCTGTATTCTCCAAGTATTTTAAAAGGGGCGATAATCCATTCTAGCTGAACATTGTTACATCTTTATCCTTTGCTAAGAAGTTTCGCAGCGTCCTTGGCAAAATAAGTCAGAATTGCATCGGCGCCAGCGCGCTTGATACAAAGTAGTGACTCTAGAATAATTTTATCCTTGTCTAGCCAGCCATTTTCTATTGCGGCCATATGCATCGCATACTCACCACTCACTTGATAGACGAAGGTCGGCGCTTTGAGTTCAGTCTTGATACGGTAAACAATATCGAGATAGGGCATGCCTGGCTTGATCATAACCATGTCGGCACCTTCCTGAAGGTCCATGGCGACCTCGTGCAAGGCTTCATCAGAATTGGCCGGGTCCATTTGGTAAGTCTTTTTATCTGCTTTACCTAAGTTGCCAGCAGAGCCTACTGCGTCGCGAAAAGGACCATAATAAGAAGAGGCATACTTAGCGGAGTAGGCAAGTATAGAGGTATTGATATGGCCTGCGGCTTCCAGTTCTTTGCGAATCGCAGCGATTCGGCCATCCATCATATCTGAAGGTGCAACGATGTCTGCTCCGGCCTCTGCGTGTGACAAAGCCTGCTTAACTAATGCGTTAACGGTAATATCGTTTAATACATATCCATCATCATCGATAATTCCGTCTTGGCCGTGGGTTGTAAAGGGGTCTAAGGCAACGTCGGTAATCACGCCCAGCTCCGGATATTCCTTTTTTAGTGCTCGTACAGCTCTTTGGGCTAGGCCCTCGGGGTTCCAAGCTTCTTT
>NZ_LWFE01001850.1:0-912 GCF_001635675.1 Oleiphilus sp. HI0061
TAATCAGCGTTTGCACGCTAAAGCTGAAGCTCGTCAACGAATGATCGAAATGCTAGATACGGTTGTAGTTAAAGATGATGAAGGCTTTTCTAATATTCTGCTCTCACTTGCACGCCAGAACTTAGATAAACTATGGTTGAACTCAATAATTATTGGCTCCTCAGGAAAGGAGATGCATATTGAAGGCATTACCCTGAACGGTGACTTGGTGCCCGAGTATTTGCAAAAGCTTCGTCAGGAAGACAGCCTCCTGGGGCGTACATTTACATTGTTTGAACTTGAAAAACACGAAGGGAAGAGACATTGGTTGAATTTCTCTTTGCGCTCTGAAGAGCACACTGCAGCACCTGAGGTGTTACTTTCTCGTCTTGATAGCAGTGAAGCAATACTCAACTATGCTAAAGACTCGGCTGGTTCTTCTGTAGAACAAGAAGGAGGCCAGAAATGAACCTTGAGAAATGGTACGAACTACGTGATAAAACAGCCGACCTAAGCCTTAGAGAACGGGCAATTATGGCGGGTACTGCTGTGGTGATCATTGCTTTTATTTGGCTGCAGACAGGCTTCGCTGATTATGAAAAAAAGCACAAAGCTAACTTAGCCAACAAAGCATCGTTGACACAAGAAACTGTTGAGCAAAGTAATCGGCTCAGTGAGCTGACTTCAGCTTTGGCTCACGACCCGAATGCAGCACTAAGGCAAGAGCAAGAACAATTAAAAGAGCGCCTGCAGGGCTTACGTTTAAAGATAGGGCAGCGTATGAGTAACCTGGTTGCGCCTGAAGATATGGCAAACCTTATGAAAAAGGTCTTATCTGACTACAAAGGCTTGAGCTTGCTAAGTGCCAAAAATCTACCGGTAGAGCCCTTGAACGTGAGTTTGGGGAGTACCACAGACGAATCAGATAAGACT
>NZ_LWFE01001851.1:0-617 GCF_001635675.1 Oleiphilus sp. HI0061
CTCGAGACTTACTACTGGAAAGCTTACATCAACTAGCTGAGCTAATAGATCAGACCACAAAAACAGCCGCTACAGAAAGCTCAGCGGCTAAAGGTCTTTCTGACGAAACCAATAAAACAGAGCTACATTCTCCCGCAACGCAAACAATCCACCCAGTATTCTTCGGTGATAGTAAATTACCTCTTTACGGCGTAATACATGAGCCTGGTGCGGGCGCTTATCGTAGCAAAGCAATATTATTCAGCTCTCCGATCGGACATGAGTATTTTCGCAACTATCGAATGACCCAGCTACTTGCCACTAGCCTCGCTAAACAAGGCTTTTATTGCATGCGTTTTGACTACCACGGCGTGGGTGACTCCACTGGTGAGTTTTCTACTCAAAGTATCGAAGAATGGCAACAAGACCTTATCAAAGCATATGAGGAGCTAAAAGCCCGAGCAGGCGTTGAGCAGGTGGTCTGTGTCGCCTCACGTTTAGGCGCCTCAATTGCTACATTAGCCAATACAAAGTGCCAGTTTAATGAGCTAGTCCTTTGGGACCCGATTCTCAATGGCTCCGACTATCTTGGTAAATTAGACACTCTGCAAAAACAAGTACTTACTCAAAACTGGCAT
>NZ_LWFE01001852.1:0-527 GCF_001635675.1 Oleiphilus sp. HI0061
CCTAAAGTCTCTTCAAACAGTTTGCGCCCAGGTAAATTCGCTAACAGTTTCTCTTCGACAAGCTCACCGTTGATCCATAACTGCTTGTCTGTATATTCAATTTTGTCACCAGGGACACCGATAACTCGCTTAATATAATTGGTCTTTCCATCTTTAGGGTATTTAAAGACCATTACATCACCGCGCTGCGGATCATCCATTTCAATGACTTTAGTTCCCACCACGGGAAGGCGAAAACCATAGGCATACTTATTTACCAGAATAAAGTCGCCAACTTCCAGGCTTGGTAACATTGAACCAGAAGGAATTTGGAAAGGCTCAACAAGAAAGGAACGCAAAACTAAAACGATTGCCAGTACCGGAAAAAAAGACCTAGAAACTTCTACTAACCAAGGGCCTTCAGAAATTTCTTCTTCGCTAGCTGCACTAGATGAATTATCTTTAGCCGCATCTCTTTTTGGTTTCCAGAGTATTGCATCGGCAAGGTATATCAAACCCGTCGCGAAAGTCAGTACAACCAATATCAG
>NZ_LWFE01001853.1:0-9424 GCF_001635675.1 Oleiphilus sp. HI0061
TAATCTCAATGTGTTTGATGTTTATTCAGGTGATAATCTTGCTGAAAACGGAAAGAGTCTAGGCCTCGGTCTGGTATGGCAGCGAAGTGATCGCACTCTTAATGATGAAGAAATCAACGAGTCCTTTGAGCGTATTGTGTCAGCACTCAGTGCTAAGTTTGGAGCTAAATTAAGGAGCTAGCGCATGGCGGCTTTAACAAAAGCTGATATGGCCGAAAGCCTATACGACGAAGTTGGACTAAATAAGCGCGAAGCCAAAGAAATGGTGGAAGCGTTCTTTGATGAAATTGTTGGAGCCCTAGGTCACAATGAACAGGTGAAGCTATCTGGCTTCGGTAATTTTGACCTACGCGATAAGAAACAAAGGCCTGGACGTAACCCTAAAACTGGTGAAGAAATTCCTATTTCTGCCAGACGCGTTGTTACTTTCAGACCCGGACAAAAATTAAAGGCAAAAGTAGAAGAATATGCTGGAACCCAGTCACAATAATGAATTACCCCCGATTCCGGGTAAGCGCTATTTCACTATTGGAGAAGTAAGCGACTTATGTGGAGTCAAAGCTCATGTTCTACGTTATTGGGAGCAAGAGTTTGATGAACTGTCACCGGTAAAGCGTCGTGGAAATCGTCGTTATTATCAGCGCCAGGACGTCATGACTATTCGTCAAATTCGTAGTTTATTGTACGATCAAGGCTATACCATCGGTGGTGCCAAGCAAAAACTGCACAATGAAGGTGATGAGGGCCCTGCAGGGCAAAACTCTGAATTGATCAAGCAAATGATCACTGAGCTTGAAGAAGTTTTAGACGTACTAAACAGCTAAGCTTTCAAGTAATAAGGTAATCTTAAAAAACGCCGATACTATCGGCGTTTTTTATTTATTTCTAAAGCGTCATAAGGTATTATACCCGCGACTTAAGTCGACAGGCCTAAAACCCGTCGATTACCCCCATGTAAGCTGATACCTAGTATCAACCTGGTGAACAAATTCTTGTTTCACACCGTTCGGGATGTAGCGCAGCCTGGTAGCGCACATGTCTGGGGGACATGTGGTCGTGGGTTCGAATCCCGCCATCCCGACCAATTTTTCTTTTTTAATTCCTGTTTTTTAGCATCTGTCGCAGCTTTTACCATTATAGGGTGAAAATGTACATCATAGAGTCTAGACTCCCTTGTTTAATGCATAATCTGAAAATTCTACTTAGTTAACAGACATATAGGTCTGCATTCCCCTAAGATTATGTTTGATAATTTTTTGTTTTAATAATATTGATCGTTATTCAAAAAAATGAGGGCATTATGAAAGAAGGGACATATCTTGAAGAAGTCAGGCAGCAATACGAGAATTATCCCTACCCTGCAAGAGATCCTGCTAATGAGAAAACAGATCTTTATGTCTCCAAACCCTGCTCCTTAGATTGTCTTAATTATTACGCTTTTGAGGGTAAGCGTGATTTTACTCAGTCGTTTCGAGTCCTAGTTGCCGGTGGCGGGACCGGTGATGGTGTTATTTATTTAGCCGAACAACTTAGGGAAACTGAAGTAGAAGTGGTCTATTTGGATATGTCTCAAGCATCAATGGACATCGCCAAGGAACGAGCTAAAGTCAGGAAATTAAAAAATATTACCTGGATTCATGATTCCTTGTTAAATCTGAACAAACAAGAATACGGTGAGTTTGATTTTATTTCCTGTACTGGCGTTTTGCATCACTTGAAAAACCCAGATGAAGGTTTAAAAGCGCTTACTAAGGTACTTCATCCTGATGGTGCGATGTATCTTATGGTTTACGCAACAATTGGACGAACAGGAATCTATCAGATGCAGGAATTAATGCGTCAGATAAATACCGACACGCCCAACATTCAAGACTGTATTGATAACACAAAAAAAACTCTAAACGGGCTACCACAAGGCAATTGGTTTTCCTCAAATAAAGTTTCTTGTAAGAAAGATTTAAGTACAGATATTGGCATATACGATCTACTAATACACTCTCAAGACCGGGCCTATACCGTAAACGAAATGTACGACTATGTTGAAAATGCAGGATTGAAGTTAAATAAACTATATAATCCTGACCACCCTCTTGGTGACATGATTTTTTATCCCGAAACCTATATTCGTGACCCAGAGCTGTTGAACACAATCAAACAACTTCCGCTTAGAAAACAGCAATCTATCTGCGAGTTGTTGTTTGGTCAAATCATGAAACAATGCTGTTTTGTTTCGTTTAAGGAAACTTCTACTCCTAGCATAAAGAATACAGATCTGGTTCCTGCCATCAGCACCATTTACGGCCAAAATGAACGTAAGCAAAATTTGCTTAAGGCGTTTTCTGCACCAGGAAATCAAATACAACTGAACCAAATGTTTACCTTAAAAAGAAACCCACACAGCAAAGCATTGTTTGAACATATAGATGGAAAACGAAGCTTAAAAGAGGTTGTCGAGCAAACCATCAAGACAACGAAAAGCCATGCAACGTTTGAAACCGTCTTTGCAGAACTATGTTCCTTTGTTGAGGTCCTAATAAAACTAGATATGATGTATTTGAGAGAAAAGAGCGCAAGTAGTGCAGCTAATATAAACAATATGATGGGAGTGTGATCAGAAAATGTGTTCGGTTTCTTTAAATGTAAGCGTCCAATCGAGCACAACTAACTGCAAGGTCTAGGCTAGCACTAAGATTTAAAAGGAACTAGCGTATGACTAAACCGAGCGCTAAATATAGCTGGCCAGAGTCGTTGGCTTTTTAGCAAGTGAGTGGCTAAACGATAGCAGACTTCTGTTCCGTGCATAAAATTAGTCCCTTGATGATGGGCTGCAGGGATTCCAAAGTAACAGCTAATCCCACTCTAAACGCAAAACACTGGGTGTTGAGCAATGATTGTTTCGAGTTAAAAGAGGTAGCTCAAAACAGAGCTATTTCTCTCATTCTAATGTCCCACCGATGGTCACTGTGTCTGGGCGTAGGCTTTGATTGACTCTGATCCGTACCAGGTAATTCCGGGCTCTCTCCAAACTTCTCAGTCGATTTACATTTCTTATCACTGTATTTACCGATATCCCGCTTCAAAGCACTGTGTAGTGTTGAGCCTTGGAGTGATAGACTATGGGGTAGATGTCTATAGCGTGGTGGTGGCTACGGATTGGATCTCTTTCTAAGCTAAAATAGAAGAACTAAATATTAAGACCGGAATACTGATGAAGAATAAAGCTCAAAAACAACTCTCGTTTGAACCTCAATACCATCGAAAGTTGGCACAAGGAAAGTACACGCCTATATCAAAGAGGCTAATTAAGGGTAGCAACTCAATTTCGAGTGAAGACGTTGCTGAAGAGCGAGATTGCATACTTGCTGAAGGTTTCACGGTTTGTGAAAGCAGAGCAGAACTGTCTGCGGCGAAAATTGATAATTCAGATAAAGGTGATGTGGCAGCCGTTATAGCCAATACCAACCCCTTATTCAAGTTACATAATAAGTAAGCGCTTGCTGAAAAAAAATTAAACGAGAGCTTTGCCTCGTAGTAGTTGTCGCAGTCGAATGAGAAATAGGAATTATTGATGGATTTATTGTATTGGCATTGGATTGTTTTTGGGATTTTTCTTGTTCTTTTAGAGCTCGTTATCCCTTCATTCACCGCGCTTTGGTTTGGTATTGGCGGGGTATTGGTTGGCATGTTACTTCTTGTCGAGCCGGATCTAAGTACTACCTTTCAGATAAGCGCCTGGGCTATTTTATCTGCCTTACTCACCAGCATGTGGTTCAAAATACTCAAACCCTCGCGGGATAAGGTAGTTTTACCAGCGCTTGATGAAATTCAGGGTGAACTAGGCGTGACGCTGACGCCTCCTTCCGGGGAAAGGCCGGGGCGCGTTCGCTTTTCTACTCCCATTAAGGGCTATGATGAGTGGGACTTTGAGTCTGATGATCAACTAGATGTAGGAGATGCGGTTAAAGTAACCGGTGTCACTGAACATCGACTAGTGATGAAAAAACAATAAATTATCTTTTAGGAGCAAGGGATTATGGAAGCAGGATTATACATAGCAATAGCGATATTTATTTTATTACTGGTGACGGTTGCACAAGGTGTAAGGCTCGTACCTCAGGGCTATCAGTGGGTTGTACAGCGCTTTGGAAAGTACCAAAAAACACTGAAGCCTGGATTGAATATTATCGTTCCTTATTTTGACCAGGTGGCCTATAAGCTTACAACTAAGCAAATCGTATTGGATATTCCTAGCCAAGAGGTTATTACAAAAGACAATGCTATTATTATTGCCAGTGCCGTAGGTTATATCTCCATTACTGACCCGCAGAAAGCAGTGTACGGTGTTGATAACTACACGATAGGGATACAAACCAAAGTCCAAACAACGCTTCGTTCAATTATCGGTGAAATGAATCTGGATGCGGCATTGAGCTCTCGAGAGCAAATAAAAACCAGCCTCACTAGCACGATTGCGAATGAAATTGCGGAATGGGGTATAGCGCTTCGTTCAGTTGAAATTCAGGACATTAACCCTTCTAAGACGATGCAAGAAGCAATGGAAGAGCAAGCCTCTGCAGAGCGGGCAAGGCGTGCAACGGTGACCAGAGCTGAAGGTTCTAAAGAAGCCCAGATATTAGAAGCCACGGGCCAGAAGCAAGCGCAAATACTGGAAGCACAGGGCCGAAAAGAAGCAGCAGAACAAGATGCTAAAGCTGAATTGCTATTGGCAGAAGCGAGGCAGCAGTCAATCTCAATGGTCTCTGCCCCTTTGACCGATAAAGACATGGCAGTGACCTACCTTCTTGGTGAGAAGTATGTTTCAGCGATAGAAAGCCTGGCGACATCTGAGAACAGCAAGTCGGTAATCTTACCTGCCGATTTACCAAAAGCTATCGCGGGTATGATAGGGAAGTAATACACTAGGGTAGCAAGATAAAGCCTAATTTATGTTTGAGCTAAAAACCATCGCGCTATTCATCGTTACTGCGCTTGCAGAAATTGTTGGTTGCTACCTTCCTTATTTGTACTTAAAGCAGGATAAAAGCCCTTTGTTGCTTATTCCTGCTGCTCTAAGTCTAGGCTTGTTTGCGTGGTTGTTGTCTTTGCACCCTGCTGCTGCGGGCCGCGTTTATGCTGCTTATGGCGGTGTTTATATCCTGGTAGCAATATGTTGGCTATGGGTTGTCGAAGGTATTAAACCCACGTGCTGGGATATTACCGGCGTAGGCGTTGCGCTATTGGGCATGGCAATTATCATGTTCAGCCCTCGTGAGCTATAGCCTGATAGGTAGCTGATGCTTTAAGTGTCATCCACCATGAACTGGCCAGTCTTGCATCGTCCGATAAGCCAGAAGGGGTATCGGTCTTGGCGCGAGTTTTTATTTTTCCATTCCCGAAGAATGGTTTTTCCCACCTAAACGAGTGAATACGCATGGATAAGCTAACGAGTGATAACAAATTAATGGCTTCGGTAGACCTAAAAAACTGGGCGAACCTAAGTCGCTCTGTGTTAAATGGCATCGTTGGTGATTATCTGGAAAAAGAGCACAACCCATTAGCCATCGATATGGCTTTTTACCAGCAAAACATACCTCTATTGCTAGATGACACGCTTGCTCAACAGGTGCTTCAAGGTTCCGGGAGCGTCAAAGCAGAAAAAGCCTTATCTAACAAAATTATCGTCCTCATCCACGGGCTGACCAATCTAGAAACAATATGGGACTTAAAACCAGACTCACTCGGTGGGGAAAGTGAAGGGGAGAGCTCGAGTAATGGTCGTTCAAGTGATGATGACGAAGCGCTAAGTGAAAAAGATAACTATGGTCGACGCTTACAAGAAGAGTTTGGCTTTACGCCTTTTTACTTGCGTTACAACACAGGCTTATCGATTAAAGATAATGGGCAAAAATTAACTCGGCTACTTTCAGAGCTCATTGAGGCATACCCCATACCTGTAGAAGAGATCGTGCTAATGGGCTTTAGTATGGGAGGCTTGTTAATACGAAGTGCCCAGAAACTCGCGCAAGATGCCGAAGCAGATTGGCTAAGTTTGTTGTCAAACTGTTATTACATTGGCACGCCTCATGAAGGCTCGCCCTTGGAGAAGTTTGGTCACCTAACCAGTTCTATTGTTCGCTATATCCCGCGTGATTACATTAGTCACTGGGCAGACTGGATAGACGTTCGAAGCCAGGGTATACAAGATCTGAAGGACGGCTTACTCCATCTGAATAAAGAAAAACGTGGCGCGGATAGTGATGACCCCTACGAGCAGAGTGTGCGCTGTGGAAGTTTTACCGCGCATGCTCAGCATCACTTCATTAGCGGCTCGCTATCGGCGAACAAGAATAGTCTACTCAACAAGTATTTTGGCGATAGCCTGGTGAGACATACAAGTGCTAACCCCATATCTGCACCAGAAGACAGTAAGCAGGCCCATTTCAATGGTATTCCACATGTACCTCTGGCTCACTCAGAAAAGGTTTACCAGCAAATAAACCAGTGGTTCCGTGAGCATCCAGATCATATTGACTTGAAGTTCTACGAGGTGAGGGAAGCGACTAAGAAGCAGCAAATGGTGCAGAGAGTCGCGCAAGGCTTGTCGAATCAAGAAATCATATCAGGTAGCTTGGATTTGTTAGCGCTTGCCTATGATCATACGGTAGACGCCGTTGAGAAGGTTCACGGCGCGATAGCAGATGAACCATACAGCGTACTTAGGAAAGTCCCTTTGATTAAAGATGTAACCTTGCCGATAGAAGATAGCCATAAAGATATACTCAATACCATATACTTCTCGCTCAAGGCTGGAGGGAAGCTTGCACACAAAGGGGCGAAAGTTTTAGGTGGCAAGCACAGTAAGGAAAACGAATCTGAGGATAAGTGAGCCCTAATCAACTTACCTCGGTAGAGTCAGACTGCTTTAGCAGCGAATTTGATGTCCGATTGACTTGCTTATATAAAATGTCATCACTTGAGTGTTTAGCACCACGCTCTTCATGAAAGTGGCCTATTGCATATGCCCATGTTTGAGCTTGTCGGTCTGATGCATTGAGTGAGCATGCATAGCTTGATTTAGCACTTCGAGCGAAATATCAGAAAATGCCAGAACTTTGCCCCCCTGTGATTTGGCAAACGCTTCTGCACTGTTCTTGTTTTTAAATGAAGCCAGGGCCGGTCCCATTGCTCCGGGGAGCTTATGACCAATTACATACCAGGCTTGTTTGGCATCGATTAGCTCGGCTTCGCGAGTATTACCCCAAGGACTGCTCGTCATATCATGGACAAATGCTTTAGCTGTGTTATGGATATTTTCAGGTTGAAGCATATAGGCGAACAAGTCATTCACTGAGCAAAACTTACGTACCGACGATTTATTCTTCTCAAACATCTCACCTTTAGGGCCGGCAAACTGGTTGATAAGCATTCCACACAGGTGGCATTCGTCCTGGTCTTCAATATGTACGGCGCTGATTTCTGGCTTAGCTTTAGGATCGTTTTCACTACACGAAACAATCCCGAAAATTAATACGCCTTGAATCAGCAAAACCAGCACCGGAACTAAAGGCGACTGTTTAGCGTTTTGGTGGGGGGGCTTATGATTCATCACCTTATACCTCTCGTTTCTTCAATAAGTAGGCGGCGAATGCAAGTGGTGCTGCGATCCATAAAACCAGGGAAGATAGCAGTCCTGCCATGCTCATCTCTGTGCCTTCAGCCAGTTGTAGCACGCCACCATATTCTGCGGCATTAACCACCTGATAATTAACCAGGCGGAAGATATACGTTGGGTTCAAGAGTAAAACTTGACTGAGCAAGTCACTTTGAATATCGCCTTTACTGGCGACTAAAATAGCGAGTAAAGCCAAGTCGAATACCAGTACAAAGAAAAACCAGGTGACCAAAGCCAGGCCCGCGGCACGCGATTTCTCTTCTACGCTAAGACTAATAACATAGGCGATGGCAATAAAAACCCAGCCAAGTAGTGTCGCCGATAGAATAAACCAGAAAAATGCATTGAGAACTTCTAGGGTTTCCACCTCGCTGCTGAAGATAATGGCTGCTGCAGCAGTACTAAAACCAAGCAGGGAGGAGATCGCGATGATACTTCCTTGGCCCAGAAATTTGCCAATCAACATATCGCGTCGACTGAGGGGGTAGGTGAGCAGGAGTAGCATGGTGCCTTGTTCATATTCTCCTACGAAGGCGTTGTAGGCGATCATCAATGCGATCAAGGGAATCAGGATAACGGCCAGACTTGCCAGACTAATTAAGGTTGAGTTGAGCGAGGCAAAGCCGATACTACCTGAGGCAGCCGCGCCAAAATACGTAAGCCCTAAAGATAGAATGGCGAAGATTACCGTGATCGCCAAAGTCCAGCGATTGCGGAAGCCATCTTTAAATTCTTTTGAGGCGACAGTTAGTATTTTATCCATATTTATTGCTCTCCCTTGCGAATAAAGTGGCTGTATATTTCCTGCAAGGAAGGTTGCTTGATCTCCAGGTCGCTGATGCTTGTATTTCCCGAGAGTGTTCTAAGGGCGGACATTTTATCTTTCGTCGGCACAAGCAGAGATTGCTGGCCAGCCGCACAGGCGACCGCATTTTGATACTGCATGAGTTCGCTGGGAATTTCATTCGCTGCTAAGCCATGCGCTTTGATCTCGATAGGCAGCTCGCTTTGCTGGCGAAGCGTTTCAAGATTACCCAAGGCTAATTGCTTCCCGCCACCTAGTATCATAGCTCTGTCGATATGCGCTTCAACACCAGGGAGAACATGAGAACAAAGAATCACTGCGCAACCATCGCTTCGTAGTTCGTCTACCGTACGATAAAAATAATCGGTTGCGATAGGGTCTAAGCCAACGGTGGGCTCATCCAGTAATAATAGTTTAGGTTTGCCTAGCAGTGCTTGCGCCAAACCAAGGCGCTGCCTCATACCTTTAAAGTAGGTTTTGACTGCTCGATTTGCTGCAGCTTGAAGGCCAACACTCTCAAGTAACCGTTCAGCCTCGTTCTTTTTAAAGCCTTTAAGTTTGGCGAAGTAAGTGAGTATATCGCGCCCGCTTAGGTGATCATAAAAGCTAACATTTTCGGGTAGATAACCAAACTTCTGGCGAATGTGGTGAGCTTTTTTGTCTCGAGGTGACTGGCCAAGGGTTAGTACTTCGCCTTGACAAGGCTCAAGCACGCCCAGGATGATTTTCATCAGCGTACTTTTGCCAGCGCCGTTATGACCAAACAAGCCAAGCACTTCGCCTGGAGGCAAGTCCAGATTGATTGCCTCGAGTGCTTTTAGCTCGCCATAATGTTTGGAGACTGAGTCAAGCTTAACAACAAGGTCAGAAGAAGGGGACGTCATGGGCTGGCTACCTTACGAGCGGNCGCCCATGACGTCCCCTTCTTCTGACCTTGTTGTTAAGCT
>NZ_LWFE01001854.1:0-922 GCF_001635675.1 Oleiphilus sp. HI0061
GCGTATCAGGGTGAAGTGGTGCAAACGATCCAAACGCAAGATGATGAAGTCGATGTCTGGCTAGGCTTGCCTGAAGAAGAACGAGCTTCGATGTGGTACCTGGAGCACCTGCCAATTTTGATAGCAGATGGCAGCTATATAGACTTGTCAATAATTGCTGATATTCACTTCCGACAGGCACCGAATAATATTCGCCGCTATGAGCGCAAGCGAGTGGTGACCGTGAGCGCATACGTCAATACAGAACATAACTCGGTTTACAATATTCAAAAGGACCTTAAAGAACACTACCTCGACACGCTAGTCGCGCAATATCCAGATATGAAGTGGGGAACCGCAGGTAAACAAAAAAGTATTGTGGCGTTTTTAGATATTCTGTTTAACGGTTATCTAATCGCTATCTTCGTAATGTATTTGATGATGGCGGTTTTATTCTCGTCTTACAGTCAGCCCTTATTGGTTTTGTTTGCAATCCCTTTTGGAATTCTAGGCTCACTTTTCGGTCATATGTTATTAAATCTGGAATTAACGCTTTGGTCATTCATAGGTATGGTGGCGGTCAGCGGTATTGTCGTCAATGACAACCTGGTCTTGATGGACTGTATTAATGAGCTGCGCAAGAAGGGCGTGAATATCTTTAGTGCAGTATGCGAAGCTGGCAAGAAACGCTTCAGGCCAATACTCTTAACGTCAATTACAACGTTTGCAGGCTTAACACCTTTGATCCTGGAAACCAGCATTCAGGCTAAGTTTTTAATACCCATGGCCGTATCGCTGGCCTTTGGGGTTATTTTTGCAACACTGATCAGCTTGCTTTTAGTGCCCGCAAGCTACCTATTACTGGATCAATATATCAAGAGCCTAAGCACCGCTAGCAAACAGGTAACGAATAATGCGCTCGACTCCGAGAGCGTTGAAGACG
>NZ_LWFE01001855.1:0-1516 GCF_001635675.1 Oleiphilus sp. HI0061
GAAGGCTGACGTTCTCATCGCAGGTCACCATGGTTCTGCAAATGCGACATCCATTGCCTTGTTAAAAAATGTTCAGCCTAAGATTCTGGTAATTTCGGCCGCTTATATGAATCGATTTGGTCATCCCCATGCAGATGTATTGGAAAGATCCAGGTTGATGGGAGTGGAAGTATTTCGACTGCTTCGCATGGCGCTCTAAGGTTTTTGTTAGGTGGAGAGGCTATAAATGTAGCGGTGGCACGCATCGAGCGAGAGACTTTTTGGTCAGTACATGAAGATAGTGTAAATAAAAACTAACGGGCTTTTCTAAATCTCTAAGTATGCTAAAGTATCGGCACTAAAATAAGCGATGATAGAAGCTGCTGTTCGTCAGTATTAGGCTTGGTATTTAGTCGGGTACCTTTGCTGGTCACAGCGGTTCGAAAATTACTTGGGGAGACTTCTGCGTGTTAGATTTATTGAAGCCGGGCGGCATAATCATGTTTCCTTTGCTGCTTTGTTCGGTATTGGCGCTGGCAATCATTATTGAGCGTTTCTGGACTTTGCGGGTCAGCCGATTGGCACCAAAGGTTTTGGTTCAGGACTTGTGGGCTGCTATCAAAAAGAAAGAACTTAACTCGCGTAAGTTGAAAGAGTTAAAAGAAGCTGCACCGCTAGGTCGAGTTCTTGCAGCTGGTTTGGCAAATGCTCGTCATGGTCGAGAGATCATGAAAGAGAGCATTCAGGAAGAAGCCAGTCATGTGGTGCATGAAATGGAACGCTTTTTAACGGCACTTGGAACGATTGCTGTGATTACGCCTTTGTTGGGCTTGTTGGGTACCGTTATTGGTATGATTAAAGTCTTTGCTCAGTTGCAGCTAGAAGGTGCCGGTAATGCCGCTGCTCTAGCGGGTGGTATTTCTGAAGCATTGATAACGACTGCCGCGGGTATGACAGTTGCTATTCCTGCTCTAATTTTCCACCGTTATTTCTTACGCCGTGTAGATGAGATTGTCGTAGATATGGAGCAAGAGTCTTTACGCTTGGTCGAAGTTATCCATGGTGACCGTGAACCTTCACGTGATGGAGAACAGAGCTCTTGAATTTTAAACGTCAGTCCGGTGAAGAGGTATCAGTAGACTTAACGCCACTGATTGATGTGGTGTTCTTGTTATTGATTTTCTTCATGGTGTCTACCACCTTCACCAAAGAGAGTCATTTGGAAATTGATTTACCGCAGTCCAGTGCAGAGCCGGCGAAGCCAGCTGTAAAAGAGATTGAGGTGATTATCAATGCCAAAGGTGAGTATGCGGTAAATGATCGCAGCTTGGTTAATAACTCTGAAGACACGCTTAAAAAAGCCGTTCAGAAACTGTCTGAAGGTAACACTAAAATTCCGTTTATTATTACGGCTGATGCAAAAACTTCTCACGAATATGTAGTTAGAGTGATGGATGTTGCTGGGCAGTTGGGTTTTGTGCAGTTGAGTATCACAACGCAGCGGAATAAATCAAAATAGGCTGCTGTCTGGCAGCCT
>NZ_LWFE01001856.1:0-989 GCF_001635675.1 Oleiphilus sp. HI0061
CGGTATTTTGGGTATCTGATCAACAATGTACCGCAGCAGAATTGACGAAAGAAGAGAAAAACAAAATTAGCCACCGTGGCCAGGCAACCCAGGCTTTGCTCGACAAAATTGAGCTAATCAAAGCGTCAATGGCTTAGGCTGAGCCTTGAATACACTGCCTCCACTAAGTCTCTATGTACACATTCCCTGGTGTGTACGCAAATGCCCTTACTGCGACTTCAACTCCCATGTCAGTGCTGAAATTCCAGAACAGGCCTATCTAAATAAGCTTCTTGAAGATTTGGACTTTGATAGGGAATTTGCACAGGGCCGTAAAATTGAATCGATCTTTTTTGGTGGCGGTACACCGAGTTTAATGTCAGGTGAGTTTTATCAGCGCTTACTACCTGCCATAGATAAGCGATTGCCTTTTGCCGAGCATATCGAAATCACACTCGAGGCTAATCCAGGTACGACTGAAGCGAAGCGATTTCAAGCTTATGCTCAAGCAGGTATTAACCGCCTATCTTTAGGTGTTCAGAGTTTTAAAGACCGCTATTTGGAAAAGCTTGGGCGCATTCACTCTGCTAGTGAAGCAATGAAGGCCATTGAACAAGCACACGAGGGAGGTATTACTAACTGTAATATTGATTTGATGCATGGTTTGCCCGGGCAAACATTGGATGATGCCATGGATGATATCCAAAGTGCATTATCGCTTGGGCCGAATCACTTATCCTGGTATCAATTGACGATCGAACAAAATACCGAGTTCTATCGCTACCCGCCTGCTCTACCTGAAGATGAACTGATGTGGGATATTCAAAATAATGGCCTGCAATTGTTAGGCGAGAAGGGTTTTCAGCAGTACGAAGTCTCGGCATTCTCGAAACCAGATTTTCAAGCTAAGCACAATCTTAATTACTGGCAGTTTGGTGACTATCTTGGCATTGGTGCCGGTGCACACTCTAAAATCACTTTGCTAGATGATGCTCAGCAGCTTAGGGGAA
>NZ_LWFE01001857.1:0-1055 GCF_001635675.1 Oleiphilus sp. HI0061
CTTTTTAACCTGATTCCTTATTTGTCGGTAATTGAAAATATCACACTGGCATGTAAATTTTCTAAGTTGCGTACTCAACGAGTATTAGCAAAGTCGGGCAGCCTGGAAGAGGAAGCTTATCGCTTGTTATCGCAGCTTCAGCTAAATGATCGCTCCATGCTGACACGAAAAGTATCTGATTTGAGCGTTGGCCAACAGCAGCGTGTCGCCGCCGCCCGGGCCTTGATTGGCTCGCCGGAACTCATTATTGCCGATGAGCCGACCTCTGCATTGGATGCCGATACACGTGAACACTTTATTCAGTTACTACTAGAAGAGTGTAAGCAAAGTGGTGCGACCATATTGTTTGTTAGCCACGATGCTGGCCTGGAAGCCGCTTTTGATCGCAGTATTCAGTTAGGCGAACTCAACCGCGCTTGCGAACAGTCTTCAAATAAAGGGCAGGAGGCCGTGTTATGAATTGGGCACTGCTGATGAAGCTAACGCTGAAAAGTATCCTCAACCGGAAATTTACCAGTGGCTTAACCTTGTTTAGTATTTGTATCAGCGTTTTTCTATTACTGAGTGTCGATACGGTGCGTAAAGAGGCTAAGCATAGTTTTACCAATACGATTTCAGGCACAGACTTATTAGTCGGCGCGAGAAGTGGTTCGGTGCAGTTGTTATTGTATTCCGTTTTTCGTATTGGCAATGCAACCAACAATATCGGCTGGGATAGTTATCAAAAAATCTCTTCACACAAGTCGGTTGCCTGGGCTATTCCAATTTCACTTGGGGACTCTCACAAAGGCTATAGAGTGATGGGCACCACGCAGGATTATTTCAAACACTACCGCTTTGCTGATGACAGAGGGCTGGACTTCGAGCAAGGGAAGCACTTTGACGGGGTTTATGATGCGGTGATTGGTGCTGAGATTGCGGAAAGCTTAGGCTATAAAATTGGTGATCAGCTGACCTTGGCGCACGGTGTTAACGATACCGGGTTCTCCCGGCATGATGATAAACCTTTTATACTAACTGGCATACTTGCCCGCACAGGCACGCCTGTTGATCGA
>NZ_LWFE01001858.1:0-619 GCF_001635675.1 Oleiphilus sp. HI0061
GATGGAATGGAGGTAGCAGGAAAAAATGGAATTGCAGCGGGGTTTATTTATTCACTAGTGTTAGTTAATAATAAACCCCTGATAGAGGTTATGCCTGTTGCTTGCGTCGAGCTGCACCAAGGCCTAGTAATCCAAGACCTAATAATGCAAAAGTTGCTGGCTCATCGACTGAAACTGAATTTTCAGAGTCTGTACTTAGAACAACGTTGTCTAGCATGATACCCATGTTGTCTGCACCAGCGTGATTAAAGCTGATCACATCTGTTGTTTCTTGAGCAATATTAAATGTACGTGTCACTGTTTCCCAGCCTTGAAAGGCAACTCGAGAGAAGTCTTCGTTAAAGAATCCGCCTAAAGTGACTTGCATTTCGTCGAAAAATGACTGGGGGCGCTGACTACCTGAGATGTCAAAGCTCAGAGTATATGTACCTGCTGCCAAAGTAAGTGCATTAGAAGAAAATATGCCCGCATTGCCGCTAGATCCATCAAGGTCAACGCACTTTCCTGAATAACCTGCACAGTTGAGGCCCCAATCACCTTGAGCTACAAGGTCGACTGTGCCGTCAGATACGTTCCAGTTAGTGAAGTTGTTATAGTCAGTATCAGAACCTGTGTGAAC
>NZ_LWFE01001859.1:0-1499 GCF_001635675.1 Oleiphilus sp. HI0061
GTTTATTCAGCAGGTTTTGGTGGATCACCTGAGTATTAAGCACCTGGTGATTGGTGATGACTTTAGGTTTGGGGGCGACCGCTCGGGTGATTATGCGCTCTTGAAAGAGGCGGGAAAGCGCTTTGGTTTTAGCGTTGAAAGTACTCAGACAGTTGAGTGTGAAGAATCACCTCTTAGAGTTAGTAGTACGCTGATTAGAGAATTGTTGGCCAAGAGTAATTTTAGTGCTGCTGAGAATGCTTTAGGGCGCCCTTATAGTTTCATGGGTAAGGTTATCCACGGCCAGAAACTTGGACGCCAATTAGGGTTTCCGACAGCGAATGTAGCCTTAAAGAGAACGAAAGTACCATTTTCAGGTGTCTATGTCGTAAGCCTTTATTTGAACGGTGAGGATAATACCCCTTATCAAGGTGTAGCGAATGTTGGGGTTAAACCAACCGTTGGGAATTACTTGCCTTCTCTAGAAGTACACCTGTTCGGCTTTGATCGAGATATATATGGCCGAAATGTTCGAGTTGTTTTTCATCAGAAAGTACGTGATGAGCAGCGTTTTAATGGTATTGACGCTCTGAAAGAACAGATAGATAAAGATGTTAAGCAGGCCAAGGAATATTTTAAAAAATTGGCCAGCTAGAAAGATATAAACGCGATCTTGATAAAAAATTATTGAGTGCCTTAGTGATCTAAGGACAATATTGACAACCTGATGTGACAATAATATGAGTGATTACAAGCATACTTTAAACCTTCCCGAAACCAAGTTTCCAATGCGTGGCAATCTGGCTCAGCGAGAGCCTGGCATGTTAAAGCAGTGGCAGGATATGGATTTGTATCAACAAATCAGAACCGCCCGGGCGGGAGCAGAGAAGTTTATTCTTCATGATGGCCCTCCGTATGCAAACGGTAGTATTCATATTGGTCACGCGGTTAACAAGATTCTTAAAGATATTATTGTCAAAGCGAAAACAATCAGTGGTTATGACGCACCTTACATTCCGGGTTGGGACTGCCACGGCTTACCGATTGAACACAATGTCGAAAAGAAAAAAGGCAAGGCCGGCGTAAAAATAGACTACCCTGAGTTTCGTCAGGCCTGTCGTGACTACGCGGCTAAGCAGGTTGCAGGCCAGAAAGAAGACTTTATTCGTCTAGGTGTTCTGGGTGACTGGGATAAGCCTTACCTAACCATGGACTTTAAGTTTGAAGCCGATATTGTCAGAGCCTTGGGACAAATTATTGAAAACGGCCACTTGCAGAAAGGCTTTAAGCCGGTTTACTGGAGTGTTGTCGGTGGTTCTGCATTAGCTGAAGCAGAAGTTGAATATCAGGATAAGCAGTCAACAGCGATCGATGTTCGTTTTAATGTCGCCGACCAGACTGCTGTTTACGAGGCTTTCTCTGTTGATGCGCAAGATTTGCCTATGTCTGTTGTGATCTGGACGACCACGCCATGGACATTACCTTCTAACCAAGCGGTATCTTTAAACGCTGAATTAGAA
>NZ_LWFE01001860.1:0-911 GCF_001635675.1 Oleiphilus sp. HI0061
AATATTCTATGCGTTCTACCGGTGTGTTCCCCTCCATGGCAGTACAAATGGTTTCGATCGGTGAGGAGTCTGGTGCACTTGATACGATGCTAGACAAAGTCGCGACGCACTTCGAAGATGAGGTAGATGACCTGGTTGATAATATGACGGCACTAATGGAGCCGATTATTATGTCCGTATTAGGTGTACTGATTGGTGGTTTGATCATCGCAATGTACTTACCTATCTTCCAAATGGGAGCCGTTGTATAAGGTATATTCAAGCGGGTACACTTCTCGTGCCCGCCTTATCTACTACTTAAACCTGACTTAGGCTATGATTCCCCTCATTCGCAACTTTCACGCTAACAATAAACAACGATAAACGCCGCACCGGAACAATTTCATGCTCGCACTTTTCCAACACCTGAATGACAACCCTGCGTTCCTATACGCTTCAACACTTATTTTCGGTTTATTAGTCGGCAGCTTCTTGAATGTTGTCATTTTTAGGCTCCCTAAAATGCTTGAGCAAGATTGGGCACTTCAGTGCGCTGCATTTTTAGACCAGCCTGAACCAAAACAGGAAAAAATCACCCTATCGACCCCCAACTCGAGCTGCCCAAAGTGTCAGCATGCGATTAAGCCTTGGGAAAATATCCCTGTAATCAGCTATATCTTCTTGCAGGGGCGCTGTAGTCAGTGCAAAAACAAAATCTCGATCCGCTACCCTTTAGTTGAACTTGTCACAGCTTTACTTTCACTTGCCGCTATTTCCATCTATGGTGCAAGTTATGCTGGTCTTGCAGCACTTATCCTGACCTGGGTACTTGTGGCACTAACGATGATCGATGCCGACACACAACTTCTGCCAGATAACATGACGCTACCACTAATGTGGGGTGGTTTGATTCTCAACTACTACGAAACGTT
>NZ_LWFE01001861.1:0-937 GCF_001635675.1 Oleiphilus sp. HI0061
ATTGGCAGCTGTTTGCATGAAGAAGACTGCCAGCGCTATGAAAATCAGCTACTCGATAGCTACTTTGAACAACTTAAACAGGCTTTGCTCAAACACCAAAGCAATATAAACCCTAGCAAGGTTGAAGCCTCCTGGCGCCCTTTATTTTCAGTGGCATGGGCCGACTTTCACCGCTTCCTTAAAGGTTGGAGCCCTGAACATTGGAAGGTCAACGCCTACAGTGAGCAGCAATCACGCAAAGTAATCTCGCAACTAAATCAAGCTAAGGAGAGTTAGGCATGAAACTCTCCCCCACTGATCTCAAGGAACTCGCTCAATACGCTCGAGAAGCAGCCCAACTGGCAGGCGCTGTCATAATGACTTATGCCAATAAGAAAGTTGAAATCCTAACTAAATCGACAGGTTCAAGCGAAGCATCACAAGTACTAACCGAAGTCGACTTGCGTTGTGAGAAGCTAATTCTTGATCATTTGGACGACAGCGTAAGAAAGTACAACTTGGCAGTACTCAGTGAGGAGCAAGAAGATGACAAGCAACGCCTGATAAAAGAAGCTTTTTGGTGCATTGACCCAATAGATGGAACGCTAGCCTTTACACAAGCAAGACCTGGTTATTCTGTATCAATCGCCCTGGTTTCGAAAACAGGTAAATCTCTAATTGGTGTGGTATATGACCCGGTAAAAGACAGAATGTACTCGGCTATTACAGAGCAAGGCCTCTATTTGAATGGCCAAGCCTGGCGCCCGGAAAACGAACTTCGTACTGAGCAGCTAACGCTCCCCTGTGATCGCAGCCTTCTAAAAAGGCCTGACTTTCCTGATATCCACAAAGCAATCGACCAATGGCGTACAAATAAGGGCTTAACTCAAATCAATGAAATTCATCACTGCGGTGCAGTAATGAACGCCATACAGGCTTTAGAAAATCCACCCGCATG
>NZ_LWFE01001862.1:0-771 GCF_001635675.1 Oleiphilus sp. HI0061
AATCTCAGCGCGAAGAAGCCAGTTCTCATCAGGTCTAAATGCCAGACCAAAATTAGCATCGTCAAATGAGCTTTTTGGGTCTGACGAGCCCCTCAGCTTTGTTTGTTCATAGCGAACATACATTTCCCAGAATTCATCAAAACGATAAACACTCTGCAAGTAATAAGCTTCTTCATAAAAATCATTAACAGCCTCGCTTGCCAGTGCCGGAATATTAGTCTGGAATTTATGGCGCAAATACTCAAACGTGACAGACCATTGGAATTGGTTGTATTCAAGTGATGTAACGATATTTTCGGAGTAAAATGACGCGTCAGGTTCAACAATCATAAGCAAAGGGTCGTCACCTGCAGGAAACTCAACTGATACTTCGTATTCTGGTTTGAAGTACGTTATGGAGGCACGCCAACCATCAAACTCTTCTCCATATATTATTTTGGCTAACAGGCTACGATCTCCTTTGAGTTTGCTTGGAGAAAGTTGTGAGGCCTCTTCCAACTCATCTTTATCAGCAACAGGCTGGCTCAAGAAAAGTTGAAATGCTAAAGGCTCACCAGATAGGTCATAAGAACCAAAGAATTCCACACCATCAGCGGAATAAAAGGAGTTACGAGTCATGTCAAAATAAACGGCTTGCGGCATCACCACACCCGTTCGGGTATGGGGAATATCCCGAGTCTCATTATAAAAACCATAAGAAGAACGTATTCTCCCTAAACGAAGACCCAAAGAACGATCAAAACTCTGATAAATCGGGTAGCTAAAAAACCC
>NZ_LWFE01001863.1:0-751 GCF_001635675.1 Oleiphilus sp. HI0061
TCATTTGTACTGTATATTGCTGACGAACTATGAATTTGATTGCTCGAAGCCTCAATTGATATCAGACCAATATTCTCAGAGCTTAGGGTAATTTGAGCGACGCCATTACTGGTATAAGCCGTTTCGATATGTGTGGTGCCATTATCAGTGATACTAAAACTCACTTCAGTGTTATCTGGAATTGCTCCGCTAGCCGAGTTAGGGCTTAAAGTCGCGGACACAATAGAGCTATCAATACCGTTGTTTAGAATAACGTTTGGAGTCAGTGACAGTGATATCGCTTTAGTAGCGTTAGGGTCTTCCGAGATTGTGAGGCTCAGAGTGTTAGAGCTTATAAGTTCTCCTGAGCTGTTTAGTAACTGGGCAGATATATCGCTGGTGCCGGCTGACAGAGCTTTTAGCAAACCGCTTTGATTAGAAAAGTAGTCATTCGATGCCGTCTCGATAGATACAACATCATTGTCACTGATTATCCAGCTTACTTCTTGGGTGAGATCTTTGCTGCTGTTATCGGAGTAGTCTGCAATGGCACTCAGTTGCAGTTCATCGTTAACGTTTATCGCGCTAGCAGGGCTGGTAATAGCAATAGAACTTAGTATTGCGTCCGTCACTGTGAAGGTTGCGCTGGACGATAGGCCTTCAAAGCTGGCGCTGACACGTGTACTACCGGGGGCAACGGTACGAATTAGTCCTGGGCTATCTACATTATTGTCGACAGTAATAAGTTGATTGTCTTCGCTTTGCCAGGTGA
>NZ_LWFE01001864.1:0-10765 GCF_001635675.1 Oleiphilus sp. HI0061
TATGTGATGAGCCTACATCGATTACCGATTCATATGCGCTAATTAAATTGTTAAATCGCGATTACGATATGTACCGTTTTCGTGTACTGGCGAATATGGTTAAAACGCAGGAAGAGGGGCGCCACCTCTATTCCAAGCTTGCTCACGTTACTGAGAGATTTCTCGATGTTGCTCTGCAGTATGTTGGGTCAATCCCTTTCGATGAGTCGGTGAAAAAAGCAGTGCAGCGTCAACGGGCTGTTTCTGATGTGTATCCTCGTGCAAAAGCATCGTTGGCATATAAGACGCTTGCCCAAAAAGCGGATAGCTGGCCACTGCCTTCTTCTCCAAAAGGTCATTTGGAGTTCTTTGTTGAGCGCCTGGTTCAGGCTACCTCAAACTAGAACGTGTTTAGTTCCGGTGTCATAGGCTGATGTATACAGACGCTCAAGTAAAACGTGCCGATGATTTGATTCGGTCTCATGCGCCTTTAGTCAAAAAAATTGCGCATCATTTGATATCTCGTCTACCGTCTAGCGTTCAGGTCGATGATTTAATTCAGGCTGGTATGATCGGGTTATTAGAGGCTTCCAGGAAGTATGAAGCTTCTAAAGGTGCGTCCTTTGAAACTTATGCGGGCATTAGAATTCGTGGTTCGATGATGGATGAGGTGCGCCGGGGAGACTGGGTGCCAAGGTCTGTTCATCGGAATGCAAGAAAGATAAGTGAAGCGATCAAGGCTATTGAAGATAGAGAGGGTCGTGATGCGCAGGATGACGAGGTTGCCTCAGAGTTAGGTATGACGCTTGAGGAATACTTTGCTTGCTTGAAAGACAGCGCTAGTGGCAAGTTATTTAGCTTTGAAGAGCTAAGTGAGTCAGGTGACGTTTCTAGTGAAGAGTATTTGTCCGAGAATGACACGCCCGCGACGGATGTTCAGAATGATGCCTTTCGTCGAGCTTTGGCCAAAGAGATTGATGTTCTCCCTGAGCGTGAAAAAATGGTTTTGTCTTTATATTATGAAGAAGAGTTGAATCTTAAAGAAATTGGTTTGGTGCTCTCTGTTAGTGAGTCTCGAGTAAGTCAAATACATTCTCAAGCAGCGATGCGTTTGAAAGCTAGAATGAGTGATTGGCGTACCTGATTGCAGTTTGTCTTAGCCTGATCGAACTATTTGCTTAGACCTCTTTTCTCAAAGTTTGTCCCCCATGTAAGGGGAAAATAAAGCGAATAAAATTAATAAATTGGCTTGATTTTATATAGTTGTTAAGAAATGTGCCGATAAGTGAAACAAATATCAAAAAAAACTGGCTAGCCTAAGAACACCGACTAGACTTGTTTTTAGGTATTAAAATGTAATTTCGGGTATCGACATGAGTGGAGGTCGACTTGAATAAAGATATGAAAATTCTCGTAGTAGATGATTTTTCTACAATGAGACGAATTATTAAGAACCTATTGCGTGACCTAGGGTTTACTAATACTGATGAAGCTGACGATGGTAGTACTGCCTTACCAATGCTTCAAACAGGTAAGTATGACTTTCTGGTGACTGACTGGAATATGCCTGGGATGACTGGTATTGAGTTGCTTCAGCATGTTCGTTCTGACGATAACCTCAAAAGTCTTCCTGTGCTAATGGTAACGGCTGAGGCTAAACGAGATCAGATAGTTGCTGCCGCGCAAGCAGGTGTGAACGGTTATGTCGTTAAGCCATTTACCGCAGCTGTTTTAAAAGAGAAGATTGAGAAAATCTTCGAACGTATCGATTCCTAAGGCTGAGCGATTCATGACTGACGCAAAGCTAATAAATAGCGAACCTCTAAGCGGTTTTGAGCAGACTTTGAAGGCTCAGGCTAATGAGTTGAAGGAGCGAATTGACAAAGGAGACTTGTCGGGGGCGTTAGGTATTATTTCTGAGTTAAATGAGACTCGGGATAAAACTCTGTACCAAGAAGTCGGTCGCTTAACTCGGTCGCTACACGAGTCAATTCGGAACTTTCACATCGATGCTTCCAGTGAGACGGCTAAAGATGACCTGTCTACTATAGAGGATGCGTCCGACCGACTCGCGTATGTGGTTGATATGACCAATAAGGCTGCAAACAAGACCTTGGATCTTGTCGAAGAAACCATGCCTTATGCTTCAGGAATCAGCCAGGAAGCGAAAAAACTCAAGATGGATTGGTCTCGCTTACAGCGTAAGGAAATGAAACCTGATGAGTTTAGAACGCTGACAGCCACAATGGGAACTTTCCTTGGAAAGTTGTGTGAGGATTCAGATAAAGTAAATGATAATCTCACGCAAATACTGTTAGCGCAGTCTTTCCAAGACTTAACTGGTCAAGTGATTCAACGAGTCACCGGATTGGTTAAAGATGTTGAAGAGAATCTTGTTAATTTGGTCAGAATGGCCGGTAAGGTTGACCAGATTACAGGAACAGTCCACGAAGTAGAAAAACAAGAAACAGGCATTGAGGGTGAAGGTCCACAACTCCATGCAGAGCAACGCGAAGACGTTGTTTCTGGCCAGGATGATGTGGATGATTTGCTGTCCAGTCTAGGATTTTAAAGGGGCGTAGAAGATGGGGTTTGAAGCGGATGATGAGATACTTCAGGACTTTCTTGTAGAGTCTGGAGAGATACTCGAGCTTCTTTCAGAGCAACTGGTTGATCTAGAGCAAAATCCAGACGATAAAGATTTGCTAAACGCAATTTTTAGAGGGTTTCACACTGTAAAGGGTGGAGCAGGCTTTTTACAGTTGGATGCACTGGTCAAGTGTTGTCATATTGCAGAAAACGTGTTCGATATTCTGCGAAATGGTAAGCGAAGTCTTGATGCTGACTTAATGGATGTCGTTTTACGTGCGTTAGACTCTGTAAACGAAATGTTCAGTGAAGTCAGAGATGGCCAAGATCCAACCCCAGCTGACCCACAGCTTTTAAGTGAGTTAGAACGTTTTGCGAAACCTGCTGATGCTGCGCCTGCTGCTGAACCTGCAGCTGTTGAACCAACACCGGAGCCGGTTGCTGCAGAAGCCTCTGCTGAAGAGGCTGATATTACTGATGATGAGTTTGAACAGCTCTTGGATGCATTAGATGATGATGCGGGTAAAGGGAGTGCACCAGCGGCATCCGAACAAGAATCTGACGAAATTACCGATGACGAATTCGAAAACTTGTTAGATGAGCTACACGGTTCCGGTGCTCCTGTTGGTGTCAGCGAAAGTGCTGGTGCCTCAGCTTCACCAGACAGCTCCTCGGCGGATTTGTTTTTTGAAGAACCGGCTGCGGGTGGCGACACGAACAGCTCGCCAGAGTCGGGTGATATAAGCGAAGAAGAATTTGAAAAACTATTGGATGACTTGCATGGTGAAGGTCAGTTCAATAGCGAAGGTATTGCTGCAGGTGATGCCACGTCTGAAGCGTCAGCTACTCCTGCTGGCGGTGATGGAGAGTTGATTACCGATAATGAGTTCGAAAAGCTACTGGATGAACTTCATGGAGCAGGCGGGTCGCCAACGACCAAGGCTGCTGCCAGTTCTGCGCCGGCTCCAGAGCCCACACCAAAGCCAGCGCCTGCACCGGCCCCAGCCTCAGCAGCTGCAGCTAAGCCAAAGCCGGCTGCAAAACCAGCTGCTAAAGCGGCATCGAAGAAGAATGAAACCATAGCGACAGAAACAACAGTTCGTGTTGATACAAAGCGCCTAGACGATATCATGAATATGGTGGGTGAATTGGTGCTTGTGCGTAACCGACTAAAACGTCTTGGCGATGCAAGCAGTGACGAGTCCATGCAGAAGGCTGTGTCCAACTTAGATGTCGTGACAGGTGATCTTCAGTCAGCGGTTATGCAAACTCGAATGCAGCCGATTAAGAAGGTCTTTGGACGTTTTCCCAGGGTTGTGCGAGATTTGGCTCGGAACCTTAAGAAAGAGGTTAACCTGGTTCTGGTTGGTGAAGATACTGACCTTGATAAGAACCTTGTTGAAGCGCTATCTGACCCCTTGGTTCACCTTGTACGAAACGCTGTAGACCACGGCATTGAAATGCCTGATGACCGTGTGACGAAAGGTAAGGAACGTATAGGGCAGGTGGTTCTGTCAGCACAGCAGGAAGGTGATCATATCATGCTAGCCATTGAAGATGATGGCGCAGGTATGGATGCTGAGGTTCTACGTCAAAAAGCTGTTGAAAAAGGCATTTACGACCAAGACGCTGCTGATCGCTTAAGCGATAGCGAATGTTATAACCTTATTTTTGCACCTGGCTTTTCGACTAAGCAGGAAATATCCGATATTTCCGGCCGTGGTGTGGGAATGGATGTTGTTAAGACAAAAATTACCCAGTTAAACGGTACGGTAAATATTGATTCTGAGTTAGGTAAAGGCTCGCGACTTTCAATTAAAGTACCCTTAACTTTGGCGATCATGCCTACCTTGATGGTTAAGCTTGGAAATCAGTCCTTTGCTTTTCCTCTGGTTAGTGTGGTTGAAATTTTCCACCTTGATTTGACCAAGACAAATGTTGTTGATGGACAGGAGTGTGTTGTTGTTCGTGATAATGTTTATCCCTTGTTTTACATCAAACGCTGGTTAGTGAATTCATACACTGAAGATACTGATTCTGCTCATGTGGTGATTGTCGCTGTGGGTAGTAAGCGCGTAGGCTTTATTGTGGATCAGTTGGTTGGCCAAGAAGAAGTCGTGATTAAACCACTTGGTGACATGCTACATGGCACAGCAGGCATGGCCGGCGCAACGATTACGGGTGATGGTCGTATCGCCTTGATACTAGATATTCCAAGTCTATTAGACCGCTACGCATAGGCTAAAAATCAGGATGCGCTGTCGCTATAGTACACGCTGCAATCTTTATCGCTACGGGGGCGCTTGTTAGATTCGATGAGTGTCACTGTATTAGTTGTAGATGATTCTGGCTTTTTTCGGAAACGGGTTTGTGAAATTCTAAGCTTGGTTTCTGAAATCAAGATCGTTGGTACTGCGTCAAACGGGCGTGAAGCAATTGAGCTCGTAAAGAAATTGTCCCCTGATGTGGTCACCATGGATTACGAGATGCCTGTTATGGATGGCGTTACAGCTATTCGCCATATCATGCAAGAATGTCCTACATCTATTCTAATGTTCTCATCTCTTACCTACGAAGGTGCTCGTGTAACGCTAGATGCGCTAGAAGCTGGAGCGGTCGATTTTTTACCAAAGAATTTTGAAGATATCGCTCGCGATGCAGGGAAAATGCAAGAGGTTCTGAAGAAAAGAATCCTGGCTATTGCAAAAAAGAGTGGAACTTCTCAAAGTGGCTCGGTTAGCAGCGCTAGCTCACTAAACCCCGAGGCTTCATCCAGTATACAAGCAAGTGAGAGTTCAAGTGTTTTAAAGCGTAGAGCAGTGAGCGGACGCCCAAGCACTACAAATAAAAGTGTGCCGTCACGCCCGGAAGTACAGAGTACTAATCGTGGTCAACGCGCCACGCACAGAGCCAAGAAGTTATCTCACCCGGTAGACCTTCTAGTCATCGGCGCTTCAACGGGTGGGCCGGTTGCCTTACAAAAAGTACTGTCAAAGCTACCGGCTAATCTGCCGGTTCCTGTACTGATTGTTCAGCACATGCCTGAGACCTTTACCCCTGCATTTGCAGAGCGCCTAAACAATTTATGTCAACTTACCGTTAAGCATGGAGTAGATGGGCAAACATTGCAGGCAGGAACAGCAATTTTAGCACCTGGAGCTAAGCAAATGATTGTCTCGGGTAAAGGTCGGTCTATCTCAATTTTGGAAGGTGATGCTAGGTTGACCTACAAACCTTCCGTCGACGTGACTTTCGGTTCAGCTTCGAAAGCGTTCCCCGGAAGAGTTTTGGGAATTGTTCTGACTGGTATGGGGGCCGATGGTAGAGAAGGTTGCCGCTTGCTTAAACAGTCTGGCTCCACGGTTTATACTCAGAACGAAAAAAGCTGCGTAATTTATGGAATGCCGATGGCAGTTGACAAGGCTGGTTACTCTGACGGCTCTTTTGATATTGACGCCATAGCAGATCACGTGATTGAAGGAGTGATGTAATGGATTTGCTGAGTATCTTAGGTGTTATCCTTGGCTTTGGTGCCATTTTAGGTGGTAACTACCTAGAGGGTGGCCATATTGATTCATTATTTAATGGCCCCGCTGCCTTAATAGTTATAGGCGGTACGTTTGCTGCGATATTGTTACAAACTCCTTTTCAGACATTAAAGCGAGGCATTGTCATGTTGCGCTGGGTGTTTATACCGCCTTATGTGTCGATTGATGACGGGATTGAAAAGGTTATTTCCTGGAGTATGCGAGCAAGAAAAGAGGGCTTGCTTGGGCTAGAGTCTTCAGTCGAGAAAGAAGATGAGCCTTTTGCTGGTAAAGGTCTTCAGCTGCTCGTTGATGGTGCTGAGCCTGAAGTGATTAGAAATGTACTTGAGTTGGATCTTATTTCTAAAGAGCGTCATGACCTTAGTTCAGCAAAGATCTATGACGGGATGGGGGGGTATTCTCCTACCATTGGTATCATTGGCGCAGTAATGGGTCTGATACATGTTATGAGTAACCTTGCTGACCCATCCTCTCTTGGCGCTGGTATCGCGACTGCCTTTGTAGCGACAATTTATGGCGTTGCATTTGCCAACCTGCTGTTTTTCCCAGTCGGTAGTAAGCTAAAGTCTGTGATTCAACGGCAATCCCAGTATAGAGAAATGCTTATCGAAGGCTTGGTGGCAATCTCAGAGGGAGAGAACCCTCGTTCAATCGAGCTAAAGCTACGCGGCTTTATCACTTAACTATCACTTGAGCTAAGCTATGCGCAGGCAATTAGAAGAAGAGCATGATAATCATGAGCGTTGGTTAGTATCATACGCTGACTTTATCACTTTGCTGTTTGCTTTCTTCGTTGTGATGTATTCAATTTCTTCGGTAAATGAAGGTAAATATAAAGTCCTTTCTGAGAGTTTGGAAGGGGTCTTTAACGCTCCCGCGAAAACCATAAAGCCAATTCAGGTTGGAGATATAAGTCCTCGCTCTACCTCTCCGGATTCACGTGAAATTTTTATCCAACCAATGATCGGTGAGTCATCACCACCCCCTGATCAACGAAAGAAAAAGAAGGAACCTAGCAAAGAAGACCTCCAACTCGAAATGATAGCAGGGGAGTTTGAAGATAACTTTGAAGACTTGATATTCGAGGAAAAGGTAAGCGTTCAGAAGAAAGACGATTGGATCGAGATCTCGTTGGATGATACGGTTGTTTTTCAAAGCGGCGGTGTGGAGCCTGTTGATGATGCTTTGCCAATTATTGAAAAAATTGCAGGTATTATGAACCAGCACGATAACGCTATGCTGGTAGAGGGGCATACTGATAATGTTCCTATTCGAAGCCCTGTATTCCCATCTAATTGGGAGCTCTCTGCAGCGCGAGCAGCCACAGTTGTTAGATACCTCGCACTGGAGGGGGTGTCGCCTTCTCGCATGGGCGCGATGGGTTACGGAGAGTTTCAACCTGCTGCTAGGAATGATACGGCAGCTGGAAAAAGCAAAAACCGCCGCGTTGTTCTATTAATTTCCAAAAGTCAGGATATTCGTCAGGGCTTAATGAAGTAAGTCTCGTAGCTCATTCATTTATAAAGAAATATTTTCTAAGTATTTACCTTTCAATACTGTGCCGATGGCACGATTTGTGCTCTGTACACTATTAAGATTATTAGTGACGTAAATTCGGCAACTTTATGCCATTTCCGTTGTTCATTTGTTCAAGCGATACAGAATTAGCAAGTATCCCTAGCAGGATATTCTAGCCAGCTAGGCTAAATGGTATGCTTGAGCAAAGCTAAAATATAATTTTTCAGAGGTGACGCGGTGAGAATCTGGGGTATTGCCAATCAGAAAGGCGGGGTCGGTAAAACGACTAGTGTAGTAACGCTAGGCGGGTTGTTGGCACAAGAAGGCAAAAGAGTGTTGGTTATGGATCTTGATCCGCATGGGTCTTTAACCAGTTATTTTGGTTACGACCCGGATACGATTGAGCAAAGTGCGTTCGACTTGTTTATGCATCAGGGTAAGGTTCCTGATGGTCTTCCTGAACAACTGATTACTGACACTTCTTGCCCGGGTCTGGATTTAATGCCTGCTTCAACGGCTTTAGCGACGCTTGAACGTAGAATGGTTGGCGTTGAAGGTATGGGGCTGATCATTTCGAAAACGCTGGCAATGTTGTGGGATCAATATGACTACGTCTTGATCGATAATTCGCCTTCATTGGGTGTACTAATGATCAACTCTCTTGCTGCGAGCCAGCAGCTCATCGTACCTTGTCAAACAGAGTTTCTTGCGATTAAAGGCTTGGAAAGAATGATGCATACTTTGGGTATGGTTATTCGGTCTCAGAAAAGCAATTTAAGACATCTTATTCTGCCTACCATGTTTGATCGTCGAACACAGGCTTCAACACAAAGCTTGCGTACCATCAAATCGACGTGGGGAGATGATGTCTGGAAGTATGCCGTTCCCGTTGATACGAAGTTCCGAGATGCAAGTATGAAAGGTCTGGTACCATCTATTTACGACGCTGATACTCACGGAGTGAGAGCTTATAAGAAGCTACTGCAGACGCTTAAAGAGCTGACAAGCAATAATGCCTAAGGCTTTATCAGGCTTTAAACTCATACGAGAGATTAATTACACTATCAAATGACTCAGGATAACACTGACAGCAGGACGCCTCACTCTAGCACGGAAGATTTGCTAAATGATTACCTGAGCGATATGTTTGGTAGCGACCCTGTGCCTGTTAGTAAGCCTAATGATAGCTCATGTTCTTCGGCAGAGCATACATCCGAAAACTATCTGAATGAGTCATCTGCTCAAATTTCTGAAAGCGCACACGTCAGTGAGCAAGAAAATATAAGTGCCGATTGTGAGTTTGCTGAAGAAGCCAATCTTACAAATGAAGGTCGGCAAAATCAGGGCGGATCTGTCACTTCACGTAAGCCAAGTCATGTTGATTCGGTAACTAGTGTTACCAGGGTGGCATCAGAGCCACAATGCGCTCAGCCAGTTCTTGGGATTTTGGGTGGTTCCACTGTTAAAACGACTGAAGCTATTTCGCCTGACCTATCTCTTATTCCGACAATTAAAATGGTAAGAGAAGACGATGATCAAAGTTTTCGGTCTCAGTGTGAGGCCCAGATAGTATTATTAACATTTCTCTATTACTTAAGAAAACCGCTTTCACCGCGAGTTCGGCAATGCTTCTTAGACTACTCTGAGCAAGCTATAGATGATTACTACGCTGCTTTTTGGTTAGCGGAGCAGTCTGTAGAGAGTGTGCGATGAGCTCTGAAGATATCGATAAGAAGCACTCTATTCATGGAGGGCGTGAATTCGATCAGGACGAGAATGTCAGCTCATCTGATGCTATGGATGAATACTTCTTTGATATGCTTGGCTCAGTTGCCGATCAGCAACCTTTAAAAGACTTAGATACAATACACAAAAACAAGCTTAGTGACGCGGAATTACACTCTCTAGACTCCGTGAATGTAATGCATACAAGGTCTAAAGAGCCACTTGAAGGCAGAGTAGGATCCAAGTTAAAGCCTAAGGTTATTGCAAAAGCAAATTTTGCAAAAGTGAAGCCGGCTAAGCCTCAATTTGCTGAGCCTGAAAGATCAAAAATTTCACCTCTGATTATACCTGCTGCATTTCCAAAGCTTGCGCCGGTTAAAACCAAGCCGAGTGTTAAAGAGTTATCTGAGCAGAACCTTAAAGTAAAGCAAAAGCTTGAAGTTAAGACCGAGCAAAAGACTGAACAAAAGCTTCAGACTAAGCTAGATAGAAAGACGGCCTTAGCGATTCTGGAGAAGAAAAAGTCAAAGTTGAGCGCGGCTCAGCTTTCCCGCTTGGAAGCGAAGCTTGGTCTTAAAGCCGAGCCCGAGCTTAAAACAAAGGTTAAGCAAGAAGTACTTGTTGAAACTGTCGACAAGCCAAAGGTATCCGTTTCTGCACCTGCACCCCTGAGTGATACCAAGGTAGACGCTAAAGTTCAGGCTAGGGAGGCTGTGACTACTGAAGTTTCTGAAATTGAAAAGATACATGAAAAAAGAACAGCTTTGGTTACGCCTGGTGAGCCTGGACAAGTTGGGCCGCCTTCATGGGCTCAAGATCGCTTCGAGTGTTTGATCTTTTCTGTAGCGGGTTTAAAGCTTGCGGTGCCTTTAGTTTCTCTCGGTGCAATCTATAAAATTGAAAAGGAGCTCACGCCAATTGTCGGCCGGGCAGATTATTTTATGGGCTTGTATAGACATTTGGATAGAAATGTCAGAGTAGTCGATACAGCTCAATGGGTCATGCCGGACCGTTGGAGCGAGGATGCTCGGGCCGGATATCAGTTCATTATTAGACTGGGTGGAAATAATTGGGGCTTAGCTTGCGACTCAGTTCACGAATCCATTCAGCTTGAACCTGATATGGTTAAATGGCGCAGTGAGCGTACGAGTCGAGCGTGGTTATCTGGTACGGTGATAGGGCATATGTGTGCTTTACTCGACGCAGACGTAATGAGCTTGATGCTAGAAGAGAAAGCTTCTGGCAATGGAAGCTCAATTTCTTGATAATTGTGTCACTATTTTCTGGCATAGATTGTGCGATGCTCTATATTTAGAAGATGATCTGTTAAGTTTTTGACGTGAGAGAGTAAAGCTTTGAAAACTTGGCGCGAATTATTGTCTTTTAGGAAATAGGTAAGGGGTCAA
>NZ_LWFE01001865.1:0-920 GCF_001635675.1 Oleiphilus sp. HI0061
TATCACACTTAAAACCGAGCATAAGCAAGGTAATATCTATGAGCCTCTCAAAAATCGCGTTTTAGCACTAATCTTCGAGAAGTCTTCTACCCGAACTCGTGTTTCTTTCGAGTCTGGCATGGCTCAATTTGGTGGTTCATCTCTATTTTTGTCTCCTCGGGATACGCAATTGGGTCGTGGAGAACCGGTTGAAGATAGTGCTAGGGTACTATCACGTATGGTTGATGCAATTACTATTCGAACCTTCGAACATGAGAAACTGGCATTATTTGCACGACACTCCTCGGTGCCAGTCATTAACGCCCTTACAGATGACTTCCACCCCTGCCAATTACTTGCCGATATGCAAACCTATCACGAACATAGAGGCTCAATCGAAGGCAAAAAAGTCGTATGGGTCGGTGATGGTAATAATATGTGCCATTCTTTCATTAACGCTGCAGCACTACTTAACTTCGAGTTGGTCATCTCATCACCCGTCGGCTACGACCCAAATAACGAGTTGCTCAAAAAGAATCAAAAACATGCTCATATTGTACGAAACCCAATTGCCGCCGTCAAAAATGCCGACTTAGTTGTAACTGATGTCTGGGCATCAATGGGGCAAGAAGAAGAGCAAAAAGAGCGCATCAACAAGTTTAAAGACTATCAAGTTAGCCCGGAACTAATGAGCGTAGCGAACTCTGATGCCCTATTCATGCATTGCCTGCCTGCACATCGTGGAGAAGAAATTAGTCACGACATGCTGGATCACCCCAGCTCAGTCGTTTGGGATGAAGCAGAAAATAGATTACATTCTCAAAAGGCACTTCTTGAGTTTTTATTGTGTAATGCTTAAGTAAACATAAGAAAGGATTTAGTAGCACGTGTCTTCACCAACAAAGATGAGCAATATACTCGAAGTTAACGATGTACAGTGC
>NZ_LWFE01001866.1:0-885 GCF_001635675.1 Oleiphilus sp. HI0061
GACGGTCGCAAGGAATGTTGATGAGAGTAATAATACGAAGGAAAGCGGTGCATGGAAATAGCGCATAGAGCTCTAGCCTCTGTCGTTGTTATTTTACTACTGACTATCTTGCTTATAACTACTTTGTTTATAGCTGTTTTTTAATAACTATGAGCGTATCAGGCTTGCTAGAGGCGAGCCTTGCTTTAGATCAATTGAGCTTTATTGAGTGGACTGAAGACGGCTGGCTTGAATTGGGTTAACCTAAGCTTTCTACTTGAGCAAGTTGAGAGGCTAGTTATGGCATTCACCGAAATGTCTAATGAATCGGATGCACTGAAAAAACGCTACGAGCTTATCCTGACGTCTATTGGTGAAGGTGTTTACGGTCTTGATAAAAACGGTTTAACCACTTTCGTGAATCCAGCCGCCGAACGAATGACCGGGTGGCTGGAAGAAGACCTTATTGGCAAAATAGTTCATGAGTTTCATCATCATTCCCATGAAGATGGTCGTCATTACCCAGTGCATACTTGCCCTGTCTATCAAACAGTAAAAGACGGTGTTCAGCGTGAAGTCGATAATGAGGTTTTTTGGCGCAAAGACGGTTCGCAGTTTCCTGTAGAGTATATCGCAACAGCTATTGAGCATGAGGGTGAGATAGTCGGTGCTGTGATTGTGTTTAAGGATATCTCGGAACGGAAACGCTCAGAGCGAGAGTTAAAGTCTGGGCTGCGTCAGGTAGAAGAATTGAAGGAGCAATTACAGGCCGAGAATCGCTACCTGATGGATGAGATCCAGTCTCAGCATAACTACGCCAAGATGATTGGCCAGGGGCCTGCTCTTGATCAGATTCATACGCAGATCGAGCATGTTGCACCCACCGACTCGTCTGTATTAATTCAA
>NZ_LWFE01001867.1:0-990 GCF_001635675.1 Oleiphilus sp. HI0061
CAGCAATAACATTCTCATCATTCGACTTAGCATTATCGGTTAATTGCGTGTATTCGAGATCAAAGGAGCGGCGATTTTTTAAAGCTGTAAGCTGGTCTTTATTAGATCGATTTAAATGGCCATGTTGATTAACATAAACCGCGATGAGCTGAACGACTTGATTGATCAAACTGACTTTCGGCTCTATATCCAGCAACATGCTAATTTCTTGCCCGGTACTCAAATGTATCGGAAATACCGTTTCCGGCTCTGCTAGAGCCTTGGTATTAAGTGAAACCTTTGATTCGGATTTAGCACCAGAGACTGGCTGATAAGTGGCGAGCACGACAAGCTCAGTGCTGTGTCTATAATCCCCAAGACATAAACGGACATAACCGGGATTTAATAACTTGCCGACCGCGCGAACAAATCGCTCATCAAGATTCTTGGAGGTTTCTGCATAGATCAAATCCACTAAGGATTCACAATTACAGAGATTGGGCTCAATAATTTTCATTAAGGGTCTGCTTGGCTATGTCATGGTCTGATACAAACATAACAGAGCAGAAAGTAAAGTCTAGAGAAGATTTACCGCTAGTAAAACAAAGCCAGCCCCAATTGGCTCAATATACCTGGGACTGGCTTTTTTAGGCTAGCCTTGCATTAGCAAGTAGTCAAAGGCTGCAAGAGAAGCTTTGGCACCTTCCCCCATAGCGATCACGATCTGTTTATAAGGCACGGTCGTCACGTCACCGCAGGCAAAGATTCCTGGTACGTCAGTCTGACCTTTGGCGTCTACAATTACCTCGCCATAGGCGTTCATTTCTACAATGCCTTCCAGGAAGCCACTATTGGGCACCAAGCCTATTTGGACGAAAATGCCTGATAATTCCTGGCGCTTAATTTCACCACTATCACGATCTTCGTATGCTAAGGCAACAACCTTGCCACCTTCAGCCAAGACTTCTTTGGTCGCTACATTACGCAGAATAGTAATATTCTCACGTTTTT
>NZ_LWFE01001868.1:0-1193 GCF_001635675.1 Oleiphilus sp. HI0061
GATGACGCTTGATATTGATCTAAACGAAGATGAAGTGTTCGCCTTCGAAGGCAATACCCGCTTCATATCTTTTGGTGGTGAGTATTACTGGAGAGATGACTTCCACTTACGTGCAGGTGCGCGCTTCAATATTGCTGAAACAGAAGAGGCCTCAAAAGAAGATCACACCTTAACAGCTGGTTTTTTATACCAGCCACGCCACTTCAATATTGAGGCTGCATTTATGCTGAGTGAAGTAGAAGCTGGCGGTTCGATAGGATTTGGTTTAGCATTCTAGCTCTTTCTCTCCCGTGGGCTTGAATGTGATGAAAACCTACCTTGTGGGTGGTGCTGTACGTGACTCTTTGCTCGAAATTAACAGCAAGGATAAAGACTGGGTCGTAGTAGGTAGCAACCCAGACGAGATGCTTAAACAAGGCTTTACCCAGGTCGGCCAAGACTTCCCTGTATTTCTCCACCCCAAAACTAGAGAAGAGTACGCTCTTGCGCGGACAGAGCGTAAAAACGGTCAGGGCTACCAAGGCTTCAGCTTTGACACGTCAAAATCAATCACTTTAGAACAAGACCTTATCAGAAGAGACCTAAGCATTAATGCGATGGCAATGAGCGCAGACGGTGAGCTGATTGATCCGTATGGCGGTCAAGACGATCTGAAGAACAGACTACTCAGGCACGTCTCGCCAGCCTTCACAGAAGACCCACTAAGAATTCTACGCGTGGCTCGTTTCGCTGCTCGCTTTTATCACCTCGGCTTTAAAATAGCTGACGAAACACTCGATTTCATGAGCAAAATGGTTCTGAAAGGTGAGGCAAATCATTTAGTCCCTGAGCGTATCTGGCAAGAAACTGAACGAGCACTAAGTGAAAAGTCCCCTTGGATTTATTTTGAAGCACTTAGAAAAGTTGGCTGCCTGAAAGTCGTATTCCCGGAAATCGATGCGCTATTTGGCATTCCTCAGCCAGAAAAGTACCACCCAGAAATCGACTGTGGCATCCACGCTCTCATGTCCTTGGAGCAAGCTAGTCAACTAAGCCAATCAAAACAAGTTCGCTTTGCTGCTCTTACACACGACTTGGGAAAAGCTTGTACCGCCCCTGAAAAATGGCCAAGCCATCATGGCCATGAGCGCCTAGGTTTAGAGCCGATAAAGAAGCTCTGTGAACGAAATCGAGTACCGAATGAATACCGAGAC
>NZ_LWFE01001869.1:0-606 GCF_001635675.1 Oleiphilus sp. HI0061
CACCTTCCTTGTTGTGTACTTCCTTGCCATTAAGCGGAGGGTTGAAGACGCATGCCATCTTCATTTCTTTAAATGCTCTTAGGATATGCTTGTCATGCTTATCCAGAACATAGATCGTGCCTGCAGAGATCGGGTGCACTTTTCCATCTTCCAAATTCTCTATCTCACCCTCACCTGACATGCAGTAAACCGACTCCAAATGATTTTGATAGTGCATCTGAAAATCTGCGCCTTCATAGATAGTCGTGATGTGAAACGAAAACCCCATCTGGTCATCTTTTAATAGCATACGCGTACTTTCCCAATTGCCATCAGGAGAGACAATGCGTCTTGATGAATTTTCCGCTTCACTCAGTTTTCTTACGATCATTTTTTTACCTTGTTTCTCTTTATCCAGTTAAATAACGTGACGCCTAAAATAGCATGATGACTAAGCCATTAAATACTGACGATTAGCCTGCCATCTTCGCATCATCAAAATAGTCGCTATCTTCAGGGATTTGGTCTTCTTTAGCACAAACCTCTTTGATCGCTTGCTCAACAATATCAATACCCTTTTTGAGAGAGTCTTGACTGATTACGAGAGGACATAAAAATTTAACCACC
>NZ_LWFE01001870.1:0-843 GCF_001635675.1 Oleiphilus sp. HI0061
GCTCAGCCCCTGCTTGTGCCGATGAATATCTCTCTAAGTCAACGNGAGGCTTCTGTTGCTGAAGAATGTGCCGGGGACTTACAGAAATTTGGTTTGGGCCTAGAACGGTCTGGTCCGGAAAGTATCGTTATTCGTCAGGTGCCAGTGATACTTCAGCAGGTGAATGTTGATCAGCTAGTAAGAGACTTGTTGAGTGATATGATTACGCACGGATACTCCGACCAGCTAGAGGCAAAAGCGAATGAGTTGATGTCGACTATGGCTTGTCATGGTTCGGTAAGGGCCAATCGATCGTTGACGATACCGGAGATGAACGCTTTGCTGAGAGATATGGAAGAAACTGAGCGCAGTGGTCAGTGTAACCATGGCCGCCCAACCTGGACCGCACTGTCTATGGGTGAGCTGGATAAGTTATTTCTGCGGGGGCGTTAAGATGTTGCGAATACCTTCTTTAAGGCTTTATCAATGAGCTTGCCTAGTGCAATTTGTCTAATGGGGCCGACAGCGGCGGGTAAGACAGACCTGGCAGTCTCTCTTCATGAAACCTTAGCTTGCGACATTATCAGTGTGGACTCTGCCTTGATATATCGAGGCATGGATATCGGTACGGCAAAACCCGAAAAAGAATTGTTGGCGCGCGCTCCACACCGACTGATTGATATTATTGCTGCTAAAGACAGTTATTCGGTAGCTCGGTTTTATGATGATGCGCTAAGAGAGATGCAGGAAATAACAAGTCGTGGACGCACACCTTTATTGGTGGGCGGTACGATGATGTACTACAAAGTTTTGCAGAATGGTATCGCATCCTTGCCTTGTGCTGATGACAAGGTTCGCGCAGCG
>NZ_LWFE01001871.1:0-869 GCF_001635675.1 Oleiphilus sp. HI0061
TTTAACATTTGCTTGCTTTTTATCACCGGCATTTTCTACATAAATACTGGCTAATTTTAGACTCGATTTAAGCAAGTGCAGACTTTTTTTCGCTAAATTATCTTCATCACATTTATTGATGATAAAGGTGTCCGGGACTTCCATGATTCCGGCTTTCATAAACTGAACCTGATCGCCAGCCAATGGCTGCATTACCAGGCAGGTATGGTCGCTAAGTTTCTGAACTTCAATCTCACTTTGGCCGATACCGACCGTTTCAATGATGATCAGATCAAAAATTTTTCTTAGCAAGCGCGTTACGTGGAAGGTTTGCTTACTCATTCCACCCAAGTCTTGCTGCGAGGCTTGAGATCGGAAAAATAGTCGCTTGTCTTTTACCGGGAAAATTGTCCGTGTCCGGTCGCCGAGCAGGGCGCCGCCAGACTCATGGCTAGAAGGGTCTATCGCCAAGACAGCGATCGACATGTCCGAACGCTCTTTAAGCAGCGTTAAGCAAAGCTCGCCGATTAAACTCGACTTACCTGCACCGGGCGTACCGGTAATACCCAAGACCATACCTTGTTTGTCGTTACCAGATTGCTTCTTTTCTAGATAAGAGACAATCTGGTGCCGAGTGACAAAGTTCTGCGTGGTATTTCGCTCAAAGACCGAAATTAGTTGGGCAATTGGCCACTTCTCTAGATTGGCTGCTTGCTCTAACTGCTGCGCGACTTTCTCAGGTAGCTCTGACTGCATTTGTGCAGTCAGTTGATCAAGCGCAAGATCAGGCTTAGTTTGCTTTTTGTGCATTAATGACGTCCATGATCTCGTTCATCACTGCCATTAGGTCAAAATCTTTTGGCGTGAAAATGCGCTTAACACCCTTGCTT
>NZ_LWFE01001872.1:0-1643 GCF_001635675.1 Oleiphilus sp. HI0061
TTCAACCAAGGTGATATCTCTTGCCGGATCCATACGTGTCGTAATTGCCCAAATCACATCTTCCCACTCTCGTGCGTTAACGTCATCATCCAAGACAATTACGAACTTGGTATACATAAACTGGCGAAGGAAGGACCACACGCCCATCATCACGCGTTTAGCATGCCCTGGGTATTGCTTCTTCATCGTTACAACGGCCAGGCGATATGAGCATCCTTCCGGCGGCAAATAAAAATCGACAATTTCAGGAAACTGCTTTCTTAGAATCGGTACAAAGACTTCATTCAAAGCTAAACCGAGAATCGCAGGCTCATCAGGCGGCCGACCAGTATAAGTACTGTGGTAAATCGCATTTTTTCGATGAGTAATACGCTCGACAGTAAATACCGGAAAGGTATCCACTTCATTGTAATAACCAGTATGATCACCGAAGGGTCCTTCGGGTGCGACTTCATCAGGGTAAATGAAGCCCTCCAATACTATCTCTGCACTCGCTGGCACTGATAGGTCACTCAAGCCCGCTTTAGTCACTTCAGTTTTACTATCACGTAACAAGCCAGCAAAGGCATATTCAGATAAGGTATCGGGCACGGGCGTTACTGCACCGAGTATTGTTGCTGGATCAGCACCTAAAGCCACCGCAACCGGGAAAGGTTTACCTGGGTGTTTTTGCTGCCACTCTCTGAAGTCTAGTGCGCCACCACGGTGAGATAGCCAGCGCATGATCAGCTTATTCTTTGCAATCAACTGCTGGCGATAAATCCCCAGATTCTGGCGAGACTTTTCAGGCCCTTTTGTAATCACCAAAGACCAGGTCACCAAAGGTCCTGCATCGCCTGGCCAGCAAGTCTGGATAGGAAGCTTATACAGATCCACCTGATCTTTTTCGATAAGCACTTCCTGACAGGCAGCCGAGCGGACCTCTTTGGGCCCCATCGCCATCACCTTTTTAAATATCGGTAGCTTTTGCCAGGCATCCTTAAAACCTTTAGGTGGTTCAGGTTCTTTAAGAAATGCCAAAAGTTTGCCCACTTCACGTAGTGCACTGACGTCTTCTTGCCCCATTCCTAAGGCAACGCGCCGCGTTGTACCAAAAAGATTTGCCAACACTGGCATATTGTAACCCTTTGGGTTTTCAAACAGTAAAGCAGGCCCTCCTGCACGTAAAGTACGATCACATATCTCGGTCATTTCCAGATAAGGATCGACTTCCTGAGCAATACGCTTCAACTCACCTTGCGCTTCAAGTTGTTTGATAAAACTTCGGAGGTCATCATATTTCATAACTGACACAACAATCTCAATTCAATTCATAAAAAAACCGGTATAAATACCGGTTTATATTCTAGCCTGACGATGTTTAATTCAGCTCAAAAGTTTTATTTAACAAAGCTTTTGAGCCATCAACAACAGCCTATCGCTTCTTCATCGACAAGAAGAACTCATCATTTGTTTTAGAGTCTTTCAGCTTATCGAGAATAAATTCTAATGCTGCTAAGTCGTCATCCATACTATGCAATAGTTTACGCAGTATCCAAACACGCTGAAGCTCATCTTCACTCATCAACAAGTCTTCTCGACGCGTTCCTGAACGGCGAATATTAATCGCAGGATATACTCGCTTCTCGGCACAACGACGATCA
>NZ_LWFE01001873.1:0-767 GCF_001635675.1 Oleiphilus sp. HI0061
GTCCGAGGTGATATGGTCATCACTATCCGTTCCTAGGTTAGTTCCATTGGACAAGTTGTCGACAATGAGAGATAAACTTGAACCATCAGCAAATCGAGCTTCACGGATGTACGAGAAAGTCGTCTGCGACATAGCGATCACATCACTTTCATTCGAGCCATAATTTATCTTAATAAAACTGTCGCTTGTAGGATCTTGAGAAGAAGGTCTCGCATAGGTATAAATATCGCCAGCATTCAAACCACCCTCAAAAGCTAGGATATNGATGCCTTGGGTATCAGTAATATAGATCGTACCGTCACCGGGCTTCACGATAAAGGTATCATTACCCGCGCCTCCGTCTAAGCGGTCTGTACCCGAGCCTCCAGATAAAACGTCATCACCTTTTCCACCCTGGATCTGGTCATTACCTGCGCCGCCATATAATTGATCATCACCTTCACCGCCGTAAAGCCAGTCATGCTGCTCCCCGCCATTAAGACGGTCATTCCCTTCGTCGCCATAGAGAACATCACTACCTTCATCACCATTAATTGTGTCGGAGCCCGTTCCCCCATAAAGCCAGTCAGTCTCACTCCCACCATGAAGCGTATCATTTCCACCATTGCCGTATATTGTATCGACGCCAGCACCGCCTTTTAGGGTATCGTTACCGCTCCATTCTTCTTGGAATTCGACATAATCATCAGCCGTAATTAAGCGCTCTACACCCTCCTTATTGGTATAAGACAGATACTGACCTTCAGCTGTGAAAAAGCCATTGTCGT
>NZ_LWFE01001874.1:0-924 GCF_001635675.1 Oleiphilus sp. HI0061
AAAGATTTTGGTGCCGGTAAATTTCGGCTTAGTTGGTTCGTAGCCGCTCCAATCAAGTGACAGCTTGTTTGCTACTGCTTTTTCATAGCTTAGGAAGCTGGACTTGGCGCTGCGGTTTTTACGACGTTCGCGTACCGTCTCATATTCCACCTTCACGTTCTCGACAAAGGTGTCACGCTGTGTATCACTTAACAAAGAGGTAGCAACACTGACACTACGTGAGGCATCTGTGACATAGACTGAAATATTATTTTGATACTGAGGTTCTATCTTCACAGCGGTGTGAGCCTTAGAGGTCGTTGCACCACCGATCATTAGTGGTATATCCAAGCCTTCTCGCTGCAGCTCTTTTGCGATATGGACCATTTCGTCAAGCGACGGTGTGATTAGGCCACTAACTCCAATAATGTCTACATTATGTTCTTTGGCGGCAGCAAGTATTTTATCGGCAGGAACCATTACACCAAGATCTATTACTTCATAGTTGTTGCACTGTAAAACGACACCAACGATATTCTTGCCGATATCATGTACATCGCCTTTAGCGGTGGCCATTAGGATTTTACCCTTGGTCGTTTGTTTATCACTTTTTTCTGCTTCAATGAAGGGGACGAGATGTGCGACTGACTGTTTCATTACCCGGGCGCTTTTAACGACTTGTGGTAAGAACATTTTACCTTCGCCAAATAGGTCGCCTACGACATTCATTCCATCCATTAAAGGGCCTTCGATGACCTCAATTGGTCTCGCTGCTTTGACGCGAGCTTCTTCGGTATCTTCTGTAATAAAGGTGGTAATACCTTTAACAAGCGCGTGTTCGAGTCGCTTTTCGACAGGCAGCTTACGCCACTCTAGATCCTCTTTCTTCTTCTCACCGGCTTCACCGCGGAAATTATCAGCTATTTCAAGAAGTCGATCAGTTGA
>NZ_LWFE01001875.1:0-19968 GCF_001635675.1 Oleiphilus sp. HI0061
ACTGCGAGAAAGTCATTTCTGATGCCACGAAAGACCTGATCTGAAGCAGCATGTTCGGTGAGAGATATTGGGATAGTGCCCATCTCGTAATTTTCTTTGTCATCAATAATTTCACGTCCCAATGCTTGGGCAGCTAACTGAAAACCAAAACAAGATGCAAATACAGGGGTTTCATTTTCGACACACTGTAAAAGCAAGCGTTCAGCGTGAGGCACGAAAGTATATGTTTCAGGCTCCAAGACATTTGCCTCACTGGCTCCACCTACAAATAGTGCATCGTAGCCCTGCGCTACATCTCTCGCAAAGTCTGGCTGATCGAAAACGTTTAATACATCAAATTGGGTGACATCAAGCTTACTGTATCGAGCAAAGCTTTCTAATTCTTCCTGCTTAACTTGCTCGGTTTCCCTGATTTGTAATAATAATATTTTAAGGTCTGATCGTTCTTTGCTGGGCATAGGTACTTTCTTAATCCATGTTTTTTGACATACACCACTTTAGCAAAAACAACGAACAACTGTAAGAATTAGCAAATACAATCAAAACCTTGCAAACTAACTGTCATCTAAAAGGTTTATTATTGAGGAAGAACTTTTCTCACTAACATTTTTGATATTTCTAGAGGCTTTCTGATGAAGCACTTGTATCTCTTACGCCACGCTAAGTCCAGTTGCTCTAAGCCTTCTCTTTCGGATTTAGACAGACCACTGAACAAGCGAGGATTACGTCAGATAGCTATCATGTCTCCTATTCTTGAAGCTGACGGCGCATTACAAGCAAACATCTACTCCAGCAATGCAGAACGTGCACGGCAAACTATTCAGGCAACCCTTACATGCGCTAACTCATTCACTGAAGTCAAAACTGACAAAGATCTATACACGTTTAGCAGGAAGAAATTACTAAAATGGCTGCATAAGCTCGGCGATGATGAAAATGAAGTATTGATCGTTGGCCATAACCCCGCTTTTGAGGAACTTCTCGAGTTTCTATTAAAAACACCCATAAAACGTTTTCCTACCTGCAGCTATGTTCATTTAGAACTTGATACGCCAAGCTGGGCCGCTTTGTCTCCTCTTCAGGCTAAAGTACGACGCTTGATTACGCCCACGTCGGCGAGCTATGAAGAATATATGTGTAAAGTAAACAAAGCAGCTCATGACGCCGAAAGCGATCAAACACAAATCCGGTCTAATTTACTCAAACTACACAAAATGTCCTTGGGCTTATTGCCTGGCTGTCTTGCAGATATAGATTCCGAATTTGTTCATCAATACAGAGTTTGTCTAAGAAAAACCCGGTCAATTGCTAGCATGATTTACACCTTAACAAAAGACAAAACGCTTGATCAGCACCTACGGAACTTAAAACAGCACGCAATGCTCACTGGCGAGCTGAGAGATTTAGACGTATTTCTAAACTACCTTTCAGTCATTTCTGGTGAAGAGCAAGGCACATACGGTGAGGGGCTTTCTCAACTATACCAAGACCTCGAAAAAATACGTCACGAGAAGCTGTTAGCATTCTGTGAATTCGCCAATAGTGAACGTTTTCTTCGAGACAACAAACAATGGAAGCAGTTTCTTAGATCTAGTGAATTTGAACAGCTGTGTGGAAAAACTAATGATGACAAGCTTACTGACAAACAAATTGAGCTATCAGACAATATCAGTCGACTTATGGATAATTTAACCTCAAGCAATCAAGATGACGACCTTCACCATATCCGTAAGCTAATTAAGAAAAGCCGCTACCTCTCTGAGCTTACTGGCTCCAAAACAAACTCAGCCAAACAATCTTACAAAGCCCACCAAGCGCTCTTTGGGCGTTTCCAGGACTTATGCGTACAGTGTGAAATGTTAGGTAGGTATATTGAGCTACAGACTAAGAATGAAAATAAACAAGTGAAGACTTCTGCCAAAAAACTATTGAAGCACCTGCAACAACAAAAGACTGATCAAAAAGAAGTAATTTGTAAGCGAGAGCCTCATCTCTAAACTATTGGCGGATCAGTTTTTGTATAGCAATAGATATAAAACAATTTCTCATCAAAATTCCCTGCGACTTTACGTTGTATGGACTAAACTAAATTCCTGTTAATCCACTATTTTATGAGTTTTATATGCTTTTACGTAAGCTTTTCTGCCTATCCTTGTTAACACTAATCTCACATGCCAGTAGTTTAAGTGCAAATGAAGTCATTATAGGCCTTAACTATCCCGCTTCAGGCCCTTACCAAGTACAAGGACTCGCCCAAGAACGTGCTGCCGATATGGCAGTTGAAGAAATTAATAATAATGGCGGGATACTAGGAAAACCCATAAAGCTTCTTAAAAAAGACACTCAGTCAAAAGCCGCAATATCTACCACAAACGTCGTCCACATGATCGATGACCAGGGCGCAAAAATGATTTTTGGCGGTTCCTCTAGCGCTGTCTCTATTTCAGGTGGCTACGCTGCAAAAGCGCGTGACACTTTATACTTTGGCACGCTAACCTACTCAAATGCCACGACGGGGAAAGACGGTCATACCCACATGTTCAGGGAAAGTTATAACGCCTGGATGGGCGCTAAAGTGCTTTCAAAATACCTAAAGAAAAACTTCAAAGGTAAAGAGTTATTCTACATCACTGCAGACTATACCTGAGGCTGGTCGACTGAAAACTCAATTCGCAAGTTCAGCAAAACCAAAGACAAAAAAGCACACCAGCGCGCACTTGTCCCCTTCCCTGGTGCGACAAAGCAGGACTTCAAGGCGGCCTTAGACGCAGCGAAAGAAGAAGTACCCGATGTATTAGTGTTGGTTTTATTTGGCGATGATATGGCAAAAGCCTTAAAAATGGTCACCGCCATGGGGCTTAAGAAAAAAATGTCTATCGTCGTACCTAACCTGACCTTAGGCATGGCCAAAAGTGCTGGACCTGAAGCAATGGAGGGCGTTGTTGGTGCTTTACCCTGGGCATGGAATATACCAGAACAATACAATTATGAAACAGGCAAAAAATTCGTTGAAACCTTTAGCAAACGCTATGACGCCTACCCTTCTTCTTCCGCAGCTTCGGCATATTCAATTTTATATCAATACAAAGACGCCGTAGAACGCGCAGGCAGCTTTGAAACAGCCAAGGTTAGAAAAGCTCTGGAAGGCCATAAATATTCTTTGTTAAAAGATGAGCAGGAATGGCGAGCTTTTGACCAACAAAATATTCAGACAGTCTATGCTGTGAAAGGTAAGACTAAAGAAGATATTTTAAAAGATAAATACCAGTCAGATTACTTCGAGATTCTAACAAGTATGAGTGGCGAAAAAGCCGCAAGAACCCAGCGCCAATGGAAGAATGACCGATTTAAAGCAAACAAATCATCTATTCTGAATTAGCTCATAGGCCGGGGAAGGCGCTCAAAACAAGGAGCGCTTTGCCTACATTTTACTAGCGTTTGGGAATCACTGTTAAGTGCTTGTATTATTTGGTTTAAAACTAGGTATACATAAGCCCTAACTCTCTACAGAACAATCCGGACGTCTATGAGCAACAAGCAGCATGGTCACCCCCCTAAAAAATCAGTAATAGCAGCTACTCTTTTCCCTAGGATTACGTCTTTTTCTTCACTCACTCAGTGTTTGCAGCTGCTTATATTAGGTTTTATTTTAGCCCCGCTATATAGCCACGCGACGCCCGATAGCTCAATCAACTTAAGCCTGGAAGAACAAGAGTGGTTAGCACTACATCCCGTTGTATCAATAGCATATGATGGTTACTTCCCTCCCTACAGTTTTTTGGACAATGACAAATCTATCGATGGTTTTTCGCCAGAGTTGTTCGGTATTATTTCAAAAAAACTGGGGGTCGAGTTTTCGCCCTATGCAAAAACGCAATGGAAAGAGCTATACGAAGATGCCAAGCAACATAAAGTAGATATTGTGGCAACAATGGTAGAGCGTGATGAACGCAATACCTGGTTCAAGTTCTCTGACCCATATATTCGAAAGTCATTAGTTATTATCACTCGTGACGACAACACAGAGATTGATAGCAAATTTGACCTGAAATATAAAAAAGTTGCTCTGGTTTCTGACTACCAATACGCTAAACGAATTACTAAAGAGTTCCCTACGATTCAACCCTTGAAGGTTGATACGATGCTTGATGCGCTCAATGCCGTGTCTGTCGGTGATGCCGATGCAGCCGTCTCATTTATTGGTGCTGGGCATTATTATCGCACCAAGTATCTGATCTCAAACTTAAAATATGCAGCAATATACGACAGTAATGGCTCGCCTGAGTCGATTGCAGTAAGAAAAGACTGGCCGCTTTTATCTTCAATTCTAACCAAGGCTCTGCGCAGCATTCCCGAAGATCAGCTTCAAGCGCTTCGCTCTAAATGGCTTCCGATCGATTATTTACAAGCCAACAGGCAAGTTCGTCTAAGTCCTGATGAACGTGCTTGGGCAGATGCTCATCCAACTATTAAATTGGGTGTAGACCCGGAGTTCGCTCCTTTTGAGTTTTTTGAAGATGGCCAATACAAGGGTCTGGCCTCGGACTATATTAGCTTGTTAAATCGGCGCTTAAATTTAAATTTGGAAGTCATTCCTGACCTAAGCTGGGCAGAAGTGACCGAGAAAGCAAAAAATAAACAATTGGATGTTATGCCGGCTGTGGGTATGACTGAAGAGCGTAAGAAATTTTTTTAATTATACCCGCCCTTACCTGAGCTTCCATCGTGTCATTGTCACTCAGTCAGATTTTCCCTTTATTTCTGGCTTATCTGACTCAGCACTCATAAAGTCGCTGTTCAGGCAAATTCATCGCACTATGGCTTTGTCACTGAGCAGTCGAATATCCAGCCCCATACATACAAAACCCTGAATGAAGCCTTGCTCGCATTGTCAGGTGGCGAAGTCGATGCATTTGTCGGAAATGTCGCCTCAACTTCTTATTGGATACGAAAACTCAACCTTAACAACCTAAAAGTAGCCGCCCCCGTTTCAAAAGAAAAACAGAGTCTACACTTCGCTATACGAAATGACTGGCCCGAGTTGGTTTCTATTATTGAAAAAGGTCTGGACAGTATTACGGTGGAAGAAGAAGAGGCTATCCGCCAAAAATGGACAAGCATAAAAGTCGACAACAATCAGAGCCTAATGATCGTTCTTCGGATAAGTGCTGCTCTTTTTGTCATCATCATTATCGGTGCGCTTTGGAACATGATGCTAAAGCGTAAAGTAAGACAGCAAACTTCACAGATACTTCGTTCAGCGCATTATGACCAGCTAACCGACCTTCCAAACCGTTTCCTGATCGAAGACCGTTTACGAGAACGCATTAACGAAGCCAAACAGAACAACTCGAAAGTAGCCATGCTTTCGATAGACATCGATGAATTTAAGAAGATTAATGACTCCTACGGGCACAGTGCCGGGGATCAAGTTCTGAAACAAGTTGCTGAGCGGCTTGGCACAACACTAACAGAGGGTGACACACTGGGCCGCCTCAGTGGTGATCAATTCCTGATTATCATCAGTCACTTTAATGATGTGTCCGACCTAGCTTCAACAACCAGCTCCGTATTGGAGCAGTTTCGGGCAGCCTTTCAAATAGATGCGGGTTTATACACTCTTTCGGCGAGCATCGGGATCTCAATTTTTCCTTTTGACGGCGACACATCTGATGAATTACTTAAGAATGCCGATTCAGCAACTCACGTAGCAAAAGAATTCTCTAACGGTTCCTATGCTTTTTACACTAAAGAGCGAAAAGAGAAAGTATCGCGTCAAATTGAGTTAGAGCAAGCACTTCGCGCTGCCTTGGACAAGAACGAAATGTACTTGGTCTACCAAGCAAAGATCGACGCACAAAGTAAACAAGTAATAGGCTTTGAAGCATTATTACGCTGGCACAGCGAGCATCTTGGCCAAGTATCCCCTGCCGAATTTATCCCAGTAGCCGAGAGAAACGGCATGATCATTCCGATTGGTGAGTTCGTAATTCAGCAGTCTTTAGCTGCGCTGGTCGAGCTTAAAGCTCATTACAATGCACGCTGCACAATGTTGATAAACATTTCTCCGGTTCAATTTAACTCACCAAGTCTTATAGATGTCTTGAGCGACACGGTATCCTCCTCGGGCATTGACTATAGTTCGGTAGAAATTGAGATTACAGAAGGCGTTCTGATGTCCAGCCAGAGCAATACGGACTTCATACTTAATAAAATAACTGAGCTAGGTATGAAACTCGCAATGGATGATTTCGGCCAAGGATATTCATCTTTAAGCAGCCTCCGAAAATTCAGCTTTAACACCTTAAAAATCGATAGAGAGTTTATTAACGAACTTCCTTTTTACGAATCTGACTGCAAACTCGTCTCTGCTATTATCCTAATGGCGCACGGTTTGGATATGAAAGTAGTTGCCGAAGGTGTCGAGAGCCAGGAACAAAGCGACTTCTTGCTAGAGTGTGGCTGCGATTCAATACAAGGCTGGCTCTATGAAAAAGCCGAAAAGTTGTCTACCCTGCTCAAGCACAAGTAACGCACTGTTAAGCCGCTCCAGAATAAGAACCTAAGTAAGAGGATATCGCTAAATGAAGTCGCTACTCACCTTCATAACAACACTATCTTTCTATTCTCCTTTGCTTCACTGTCAGCAAGTAAGTGACCTATTCGCTCCAGAGCAAGGCCAAGCAGATAATAAACAACTCAAAACCCAAACAATACGCCCCGCTTCTGACCTTATAAAATCGCGCTATGCAAAAGAGTTTATGGTTGTCAGTGCACACCCGGAAGCAAGTAAAGCAGCCTATAAGGTATTAGAGCAAGGCGGTAATGCCATCGATGCTATGGTCACCGTACAAACGGTACTTGGTCTGGTTGAACCGCAATCCTCCGGTTTAGGCGGTGGCGCATTCCTGGTCTACTATGACTCACAAAATAACAAGCTCACTACCTTTGACGGGCGTGAGACTGCTCCCTTAGACGCTCACTCAGAACTTTTCTTAAAAGAAGACGCTCAGCCAATGGCTTTTTTCGACGCGGTAGTAGGTGGTCGATCAGTAGGCACACCCGGGACGGTTAAACTTTTAGCTGAGGTCCACAAGAAATATGGTAAGAAGAAGTGGCTATCTCTACTCAGCCCTGCGATACAACTTGCCGGAAATGGTTTTAATGTAGGCCCACGGTTAGCGAACGCAGTAAAAAGAGATGAAAAATATTTGAGCAGTGATGATAGCGCATACCAATATTTCTTTCCTGATGGACGTGCGATACAAGCAGGACAGCAACTTAAGAACCCTGCTTACAAAAACACCTTGGTCGCTCTAGCAAAACATGGTGGTGATTACTTCTATAATAGCGATATTAGCCAAACAATCGTTGATAAAGTAAAGCAAGCGAGCAACCCAGGCTTTCTATCCCAGAAAGATTTCTCAGACTATAAAGTGATTGAACGGCAAGCGGTGTGCTCTCCTTACAAGACTTACGAAGTTTGCGGAATGGGGCCACCAAGCTCTGGTGCGACTAGCATTGCGCAAATACTCGGCATCCTAGAGCCTTTCGGGCTGTCACAAAGAAGCTCAAACTCTGCAGAAACATGGCAGCTTATCGCCGATGCCAGCCGCCTAGCGTTTGCTGATCGAGGGCAATATATTGCGGACCCGGCATTTGTAGACTGGCCAAAAGCCATGCTCAACAAGCACTACCTTAGAAGTAGATCAAAGCTAATTACGCCAGGAACAGCCCTGCAAGGTGTATCGCCGGGAGTTCCCGATGCAAAATTTTATGCCGCCTATCAGGCAGGTAAGTCAATCGAAGTCCCCTCAACCAGCCATTTTGTGATCGTTGATAAAGATAAAAATATAGTTTCGATGACCAGTACCATAGAAAATGGTTTTGGTTCCAGACTAATGGTGAATGGCTTCCTTTTAAATAACGAACTCACTGACTTTTCCTTTAGGGCTCACCATAAAGGAAAACTCGTTGCTAACCGTGTTGAACCAGGTAAGCGTCCGCGTTCATCGATGGCACCCACCATCGTCTTTAAAAAAGATACCAATGGCCTCAAACAGCCCTATGTCGCTCTGGGTTCACCCGGCGGTTCACGCATTATTAACTATGTCGCCAACAGCTTAATTGCAATTTTGGATTGGGAAAAGACGCCACAAGAAGCCTTTGATCAGGCGCATATAGTTAATCGCTTTGGTGTGATGGATATCGAAGCAAACAGCTCGGCAGAGAAACTAAAAGACGTCTTTGAAGGCATGGGCTACCAAACAAAAGTGAAAGATTTAAACTCAGGCTTGCATGGGGTGATCTTTACTGAACAAGGCTTGCTTGGCGGCGCAGACAAGCGTCGCGAAGGGCTTGTCTTAGGAAAATAAATACTTATGTTTGCTTGTTGTCTAACTTGAAAGCAGCCTTGGGCCAATTTAGCTTCTGAGGCAGTCTAAAATCATTGCTTTCGCTTAAACTTGTGAGGCTAAAAGCTTCACCTCGAAAGTTCTCATCGGTGATATCATAGCGCTGTCCGAACAAATCAAAGCACATCTTATAAGCATGCAGATAGCCTCTATCAGCCTTCATACCACTATAGCGCTCGTCACCTAAAATTGGGCTCGCTAGTGACTTTAAGGCTACACGAAGCTGATGAGTTTTACCGGTTTCTGGCTTTAATGCAAATAGCCAATAGCCTTCTTTCGTGCTCAGTTCAGTATCTTTATTCAACATCGGGTCGAGCGCCTTGGCGAAAAAACGAGTCACAGCAGGATTAGTTTTTTCTCGACGAAGCAAATAACTACCACGACGCCCTTTAACCATATCACCGGCAACCGCCCCCTGCTTTTTACCTGGTTTCTTAGTACTCAGTGCCAGATAGTACTTTTCGATGGTTTTATTCTGGAGCATTTCACTTATTGCTTTGTTCGAGGCCTGAGTCTTTGCGAAAACCATCAATCCAGAAGTCATTTTATCTAAGCGATGAACAGGGAAAAGCTGCTCAGATTCGAACTGAAGCCTAACCTTTTGCACAATCCCTTGAAGTAGGTCATCACAGTGAAAAGGGATACCAGCTGGCTTATGAACGGCAAGAAGATTAGCATCTTCAAATAGCGTTATTAAGCTTTCATCAGTTTCTGAACTCACCAGCCGGCCTACTGAATTTCTAGTAAAGACATTGGCGCGACAGGGGCAGTTTTTGATTTTAATTGCTCTTGGGCAGCAAAATGATTCGTAGCATAGGGTGAATCTTCAGGCTCAGATAGAATATTCGGCCTAACAATGCGGTGATAAGTAAAACGAAGCGGAAACATCGCTACATCCGCAACAAGATCTTTCGCCATTGTCCAGCCAGAGATATCTTTATAAAGATTATTGTAGGTGCCGACCATAGCAAACAAAGATCTAGATAAGTGTAGATAATCGCTCTTAATGGTCATATCAAGCTGATAGGTATTAGACATTAAATGCAAGGCAGTCTGTAAACGCTGGCGCAAGCCTTCCTGCCCCTCTTCATAAAGGCGAAACATAAAGTCTCTACCCAATGGGGTAACGTTCTTTTTAATCAATGTTTCTTCAAGCGCTGTTTTAATCTCGTCATAGCGTTCCAGGTTTCCTTTTTGGCCCTTACTCATTTGAATAAGAGTCATCGTCAGCATATCAACATCGCCACTCAATACCGACGCCAGGTAACGACCTACCATTCCCCACTTACCACGCATATCGACGGCATTTCCCCAATCAATAAGGAACAACCTGGCATCGAGATCTACCATCACATTTCCAGGGTGAAGATCTCCGTGAAACTCCTGGTGTATCAGAAGATGTTCAAGCATGGTGTATAGGAAATTGTCGGCAAGTTTTCTCTGAAACTTTTTCTTTCGCTTACCACGGTAACGATCTATCGCCTGGTTTATCGCCATGGCATCCTGAAGGAATTCCATTTCAATGATGCGTCCAGTAGCACCGTATAAACCCGGTACATACCATACTGGCGATGCCAGGGCCCGCTGATAGAAACGGTCTTGAATTTCTGCTTCATGTTTAAAATCGAGCTCTTGCTCAAAGCCTTTGGTAAATTCCTTTATCTGTTCTGACATTGCCGCCAAAAACGGCCTCAACTTACTATGAGGTGCCCAGTACTGACTACTGATAAGCATCAGCTCGATGGCCAGAGAACCCATAGCAAACTCACGCTCTAGGTTATGACGTGCCACCTTTACGACGACCGGGACTAGAACCTCTTCATCCCCATGCTGCATTGGTTTCTTAGCAACAAATACTGAGCCAATTGAGCCGGATTTAATCGGGTTATTGACATCAAAACCAAAATATCGGGATTCTGGCTTCTGACCAAACTCCTCATTAAAGGCTTGATAGACCTCGGATGCCGTCATCGGGTCGACATCTTCCTGGAATACTTTTAACTCTTTAGAGATTTCTTCAGGCAGGAAGTCTGAGTTTGCAGCGGCGACCTGCGCCATTTTGATAAACAAAGGGCCGAACTCACGTACCATTTTGGCAACAATTTCTGCCTGTTGTTTAAAGTCTTTTGGGTCTGTTTGCAGGAAGGGTTTTATGTAGCGAATAGCCTTTATCTGTCGCTTAAGGATATGTATGTCGCCACGCAAAACCTGGAGCTTTAATACTATTTCAGACAAGGTTTTCTGATTTATCTTTCGGATATGCTTAATGCTGTTAACGATATCCAGAAGCAAAGGCTCATATGTACGCAAGACTGAACGGACAATATCCAGATTCAGCTCGACAACGCCTTTAAGCTCTGGCGATTCTATCAATTCTTGAAAGAAGCTCCAAAACTCATCAACAACAACTTCAGGAATATCGACTGGGCTGCGCAGAACCGCCTGCTTAACGACATAACCAATAAGATTTTCTGTCGACTCTTCATTGGGGATAATACGATACTTTCGAAGGTACTCCGTCAATGACCTAGAGTGAGATGAAACCGGGTGAAGATATAACTGCTCGAATAAAAGATCGAGTTCGTCGGCTAATTCATCTTGAGTGATCATGCGCTCTGTCATCAAGAGTTTCACAATCGGCACAAAGGCTTTTGGCAACGCGACACTACTCGTCGCCAAGTCGCCAGCCCCTTTAAATACGGAAAAGGTACTGTCCTTGATAGATGGAATATCCAGAAAGCGTTTTTTCTCTTTGGGCATTTTTGGCTTCGACATTATAAACAGAGCACCGTGCTTTCTTAAGCAGAATGACAGATTGATGAGCACAAGATTACCATAATGGCGACTTTCCTGCAGTCATTTGTCAACACAAAAAGCATTGTGACAGAGAGTTAAATTATTGCTTCAAAGCTAATAGCCGTAAATCGTTGCTATACTGCTTAAGAGGCAGATAAGCTTTCAAGTAAATTACATTGTTTTAAGACCCACTGAGCCCCAAAGTACTATGGAACATCTCTCGATTGTCAATTCCTTCTTCCTTATCTTTTCTGGGGCCGCGATCCTTGCTTCAATTGTTTTATATACTCGTCAGCCTATTATTGTCGCCTATATTGCCTTAGGTGCCTTAATAGGCCCTTATGGCTTGCACTATGTGAGCGATGCGCACCTGCTGTCAGAAATAGCAGAGATCGGAATTATCTTTTTGCTGTTTTTATTAGGGCTCGATATGCAACCAAAGAGCTTGATGCACATGTTGCGAAAAGCCACCCTGGTCGCTATTGTCAGTTCCCTAGCCTTCGCCTTTACCGGGTTTATGATTGGAAAAGGCTTTGGCTACAGCTCTCAAGAGTCCGTGATTATCGGCTGTGCGATGATGTTTTCTAGTACGATTATAGGCATAAAGCTTCTCCCTACAACCGTCTTGCATCACCGCCATGTCGGGGAACTTGTTGTGGGTATGCTACTGCTACAGGATTTGGTGGCAATTGTCGTGTTGCTCATATTAGGAGGCAGCGGTACTTCAGCAGATCCGGACAGCAACAGTATCTTTAGCTTCGTTAAAACAATGCTAACTTTGCCATTACTTATCTTTGTCGTATTCGCTACCGTAAAGCATGTCATCCTTAAATTGATATCCAAGTTTGACCGTTTTCATGAGTATATATTCTTGCTGACAATTGGTTGGTGCCTGGGTGTTGCAGAACTCGCACATTACATTGGGTTATCTTCTGAAATCGGCGCTTTTATCGCAGGCATCAGCATCGCGACTAGCCCAATCGCCCAATATATAGCCGAGCATTTAAAACCGCTTCGTGACTTCTTTTTAGTTCTGTTTTTCTTTTCGCTGGGCGCTTCATTCAACTTAGGCTTACTGGCAGACGTTATTCTCCCCTCACTACTACTGGCTGGGCTGATTATTGTTATCAAGCCAGTGATATTCCGTTGGTTGCTTACGCGCAGCAAAGAACCCAATGACATTGCCTGGGAAGCTGGTTTTCGATTAGGCCAAATTAGTGAGTTTTCGTTACTGATTGCCTACCTGGCAACCGCATCGGCTTTGATAGGGACCGAGGCCTCCCACCTTATCCAGGCCACAGCAATACTGACTTTCATCTTTAACTCATATATTGTTATCTTTAACTTCCCCAATCCGATCGCTATTAGCGACAAATTAAGACGAGATTAATGCCCAAAGCTCCTTGCCCCTGTGGGTCTTCCCTGACGTATGACGACTGCTGTGCTCTTATTCATGCTGACATAGCTAAAGCACTAAGAGCCGAGCAGCTAATGCGCTCTCGCTACAGTGCCTTTGTACTTGAGAATGAAGACTACCTTCTAACAAGCTGGCACCCGGACACCCGCCCAAGCAACCTTGATTTCGATTCACAAAGTAAGTGGCTTGGTTTGAAAATTAAAGATACAGTAGCAGGTCTAGAGGATGATAAGGAAGGCCAAGTGTCTTTCGTTGCACGTTATAAAGTGTCGGGCAAGGCTCAGCGAATTGTAGAGAATAGCCATTTCATTAAGCTTGATGGTATTTGGCAGTATCACTCAGCTACTGATAATTAATACTTGCTATGAAGCTTAAATGAATATATATAATAAAGTACTGCTTCATATGCATATCGCCGCATTATTGCTTGGTGGTACAGCACTTTTTTCAAAACTAATTCCCTATGCTGCCTGGGACATAATTGCCTACCGAACTCTGATTTGCGGCCTCACCGTATTTATTGTGGCACTTCTATTCAAACAAAAACTTAGAATTAGCACTTTACCCGTTTTTTTACTCTTGGTGTTTTGCAGCATGCTGTTCACCGTTCATTGGACAGCCTATTTTCAAGCGATGCAGCTGTCGACTGTCGCTATCGGCATGATCTCGATGTTTACCTTTCCTGTCATGACGGTATTTCTGGAACCCTTAATCAATAAAACACGGCTTCATAAAGCCGATATCCTCATGGGTTTGCTGGTTATGCTCGGTGTCTTTATGATCGTCCCGGACTTTACTCTCGAAAACAATGTCACCGCAGGAGTATTGTTTGGTCTTTTATCTGCACTGGCTGTGGCACTAAGAAATATTCTGGTATCAAAGCACCTGTCAGATATTTCCCCTTTCACCATTATGTTTTATCACGCGATGGTGTCAGCCGCAATTTTGCTACCCTTTGCATCTGTCTCGCCAGTGGAAATAAAAACACCCGATCTACTTGCATTAATTCTACTAGGCACCGTGTTTACGGCAATCCCACATACTCAAAAAACATACGCCCTACGCTATCGTTCAGCTAAAAGCGTATCAATGGTGATAAGCCTGCAAGTCGTTTATGGAAGCCTATTTGCATATTTACTTTTAAGAGAAGGAATAGTCTTCAACACACTACTTGGTGGTGGCATTATTTTGTTTGCTGCTTTGTATGAGAGTGTCTTTGCTAAGCACTGAGAGACTTAGTCTAAGTAGTGACTCTGTATCTAACTTATTAAATATTCTGTAGACCATTCACTACAAACCTGGTGTATAATTACACCAGGTTTGTATCGAGGGAGGTGTAAAATGCCGAGACAAAGTATTACGTTAACAGAGCAAAATGATTCTTGGTTGCGAAATCATGTAGATAATGTTCAAGATTACTCTAATAAAAGTGAATTGATAAACGATCTTATCCGCAGCGCGAGAAGGGCTGAAGCAATTAATAGAAAGCTTGAAGATGCAGAATCCAGTGGTTTTGTAAATCAAATGGCATCTGAGATGCTGGCTGAATTCAAGTCAGAACTGAAGTAAGGCATGTTTGAATTTAAGATATCTTCGAATACTAAAGAAGACCTAAAGCGGATATACGCTTACGAATATAGCGAGTTTGGAGAAGCTCAGGCAGATACCTATTACCATGGTTTTTTCGATATGTTCGAGAAAATTTCTATCAACCCATATCTCTTCCAATCAGTTGACCATATTCGCCCAGGTTATAGGCGCTGCTCTTATTGCTCCGATAATATTTACTACCGTGTTAATGGTGCGGTCGTTGAAATAATGGCTATTTTAGGAGGTCAGGATATTGATTGCTGGTTATAGGAACTCTCTAGAGTTAATAAGCGATTACTGAAAGTCGAGGTCTTATTTAAAAGCCAAAATTAATTTACTTATTTTGATGAGCCCTTAATGCCGGCTTTTAAAAAATTGCATAAAAAGGAAGTTACTTAAATTGTAAATAACCGCCTTTTGACGAAATTCTACACCTGAATTCGTTCGGCAAGATCAAGCGCATCATCTACTTCAACCCCAAGATACCTTATAGTGCTGTCAATTTTAAAGTGCCCTAGCAATATCTGAATAGCTCTAAAGTTCTTTGTTTCACGATAAATAATTGAAGCTTTTGTTCGCCTCATTGAGTGGGTGCCATAAGCTGGCTAAATAATGGATACACAGAGCTTCAATGAGCACCAAACTTGCGCACTTTGAAATTACAGGTAAATTGCGGCCCCTGTTTAAACATTCACAAAATAAAAATGGGGCCAGAGTCGCAACCCCGCCCCATCAACGACTTAATTAATTACTTCATACCACGAGAGATATTCAGCTCGGAAAGCAGTTTGGTAACAGACTGTTCAATACCTGAGCTTACCGACATGCCTAGTTTATCCATCAAACTTTTCTTTGCTTTGAATTCCAAGGAATAGACCTCTGAGTCCTGACAGGCTTCTAAAATATATTCATCTGATGTTTTCAAGTCATCAACTAAAGATACTTCCTTGGCTTTAGAACCAAACCAGATATCACCATTGGCAACTGATTCAATATCAACCGATGGACGACGTTCTGAAACGTAGGACTTAAATAACTGGTGAGTATCCTCCAAGTCCGACTTAAACTTCTCTCTTCCTTCGTCAGTATTTTCACCAAACATTGTTAAGGTTCTTTTGTACTTGCCAGCAGTCAGGATCTCATAGTCGATATCATTTTTCTTCAGTACCTTGTTGAAGTTAGGCACCTGAGCCACCACACCAATCGAACCCATTATAGCGAAAGGTGAAGCAATAATCTGATCTGCAACGCACGCCATCATGTAACCACCACTCGCAGCGACCTTGTCTACGCAAGCTGTCAGTTTGATACCCTTCTGCTTAATTCGATCTAGCTGTGCAGAGGCCAAACCATAGGAATGAACCATACCGCCAGGACTTTCAAGCTTGACCACGATTTCATCGGTACCCGGACGTGCAACCAACAGTGCCGCAGAAACGGCTTCTCTGAAGCCCTCAACAGCGCTAGCTTTAATATCACCCTCGAAGCTTAGAACAAACACCTTCTTTTTATCTTCAGTGTCTGACTTCCCCTTACTTTCCTTTTCTTGCTTCTTGAGCTGCTTTTTCTTGTCTTTTAATGCTTCTTTACTCAGCATCGACTCTTCAAGCGTATCTTTGATTTCCTCGTACTTTTCATTCAATTTTTCAATCAGCATTTCCTTGCTTTCAGGCTTCTTGTTTTTTAGAGCTGCACTGCTTGCTGCAGCCATCACTATTAAAATGGCAGCAACAACTGTAATTGTCTGCGCCAAGAAGACACCGTACTCAGTCAAAAATTCCACGCGCTTATCCTCAGGTTTGATATATACAAATAACGAAAACATTATGACCATTGCATTGTTGGGCCATTATTGCCAAATACAAGGGTTTCGTTCAGATATTGTTGGCTACTAATTTACACCTTCACACCATAATTCAAACAAGCGTTCGATTTATTAGTTGACAAGCGTTTTTCGAGTAACTAATCTTGACATCCGTGAAAATCAATACGCTTCACACTCAGGCTAGCTACCTTGCACTATTGAGCTTCAACCTCATGCATATACACGTGTAGCTTAGCGATAATTGATACATAAAAAGGGTATTCTCATGTCTGTAGCTTCTACTTTCGAGACACTAAAAGAAAACTTCAACGCTGACGCAGCTAGCGGCATCGACTTGGTATTCCAATTCAACATCGAAGACGATGACAACTACAGCCTAACTATCGCTGACGGTACATGCGAACTAGCAGCTGGTGAGCACGATGATCCTTCAGTTACTTTGATCATGAACACTGAAACTCTTAAAGGCATCGTTAGTGGCGAAACTGACGGTATGCAAGCGTTCATGGCTGGTCAGCTACGTGCTGAAGGCGACATGATGCTAGCAACTAAGCTAGGCGAGCTTTTCAGCATCGGTTAGTAAGGTCTGCTTAACATGATTAAGCTAAAAAAGCCGCTTCTGCGGCTTTTTTTGTGCGTGACACTTTTTAAACCTTTTACATCACGGTAGTATTCTGTTTCTGAAAACAGTATTCCGATTTCTAAAAATAGTTTGGGACCTTAAAAAATGGGTAGAGCTTACCAAAACCGTAAAGAATCAATGGCAAAAACCGCCGACGCCAAAACCAAGGTATACAGCAAGTATGGCCGCGAGATTTATATGTGCGCAAAGTCTGGTGGTATCGACCCGGACGGTAACCTTTCACTTAGGTCAATGATTGACCGCGCCAAGAAAGATCAGGTTCCTGGTCATGTTATCGAAAAAGCGATTGAAAAGGCAAAAGGTGGTGCTGGCGAAGACTTTGCGACAGCTCGCTATGAAGGTTTTGGCCCCGGAAACTGCATGGTAATTGTTGACTGCCTAACGGACAACCCTAACCGTACCTTCGGTGATGTGCGCCAGTGTTTTACCAAAACCAAGAGTAAAATTGGTGCCCAAGGTAGCGTTGGTCACATGTTTGATCACAGTGCTATTTTCGTATTCAAGTCTGAAGATGAAGACACCGCGCTTGAAGCCTTAATGGAAGCCGATGTTGATGTCAGTGATATCGAGTGTGAAAACGGCGAAATCACGATATTTGCACCTAACACTGATTATTTCAAGGCAAAGCAAGCGCTTAACGAAGCATTCGGTACAGAGAACAAGAACGGTGAAAAGGAAGTAGACTTTAAAGTTGATGAAATCCAGTTTGTTCCACAAACAACGACTGAAATTTCAGGTGACGATATTGCTACCTTCGAAACATTTTTAGATATGCTTAACGACCTGGATGACGTGCAAAACGTTTATCATAGCGCTGAGTTTTAAAACGTTTCTCTTAGGCAGAGGGTTTCACCCCTCGCTAATGCGGAATCCAAAACAAGCCAAGGTGCTTACGTTTCAGTAAAGCACTTTGGCCGCTGCCTACCTTAATCAGCTTGCCCTTTAATCTCATAAGCCTTATCCAAACGGCTGTACCCAAGCCCGCTCATTTTTTTAATATCAATCTGAACAGGTATACGCTCTTTCAAGGCATCTATATGACTAATCACGCCAATCATTTTACCCTGAGAGTTGAGCTGATCCAGTGAATCTAGTGCGATATCCAATGTCGCACGGTCTAGCGTACCGAAACCTTCATCGAGAAATAAACTGTCAATTTGAGTTTTATAGCTAACCAGGTCAGACAAAGCCAGGGCCAGCGCCAAGCTGACCAAAAAGCTTTCACCGCCAGATAGAGTTCGTGTATCTCTATGCGAATCTGCTTGCCATTTATCGACTACCTGCAATTCCAGCCCTTGAATATCACTTCTAACCAGATAATAACGGGCATGTAGCCCCTCAAGCCTTTGGTTTGCGAGTTGTATTAAATAATCTAAGGTCAGGCCCTGTGCAAAGACTCTGAAACGTTTACCATCTTTGGAGCCTATCAAACTATTAAGGTGACTCCAATCATCGTAGCACTGTCGCTGGGCTTCAATTTCTCGCATCAGGTTTTCATGCTTTTGTTTCTGTTCTGCGTTGGTCTTAAGTATCTGCGTTAGTTCACCCTGCCTCTGACTACAAGCTTCTACTTCACTCTCCAGGCCATCAAGTAGCGCTTTGAGCTCTTCGAGTGACAAATTAGGAAGATCTTTAGCTTGTAACTCTTTTAACTGGCTCTGGGCAGTTTTTAGCTCTGCCTCCAATGTTGCTTTAGTTTTTTGTGTTTCTTCTTTTAAAGACACCAAATTCTCGATCTCTACGTCATCAAGATGAGCCTGCTGAAAGCTGGGCAGGTCTTCGAACACGCTATTCTCGAGTCTCTGCTGCCAGTCATGAGCAAGACGATCCAACTGATCTTTGTGTTCAAACTTCTGCTGCTCGAGCTGCTGCTGCTTTCCCTGAAGTGCCGATAAGTTTCTCTCGATCTCAGCTATTGACCCCTGCAAGCCCTGATAGGACAGAAGCCTTTTTTCACAATTTTGAGCCGACTTCTCACGCTCGGCACTTACATCTTTATCGCCGAACAGACGTTTGCGCTCTGCCTTCTGTACAGCAAGCTGCTCCATGAACGACTGCTGTTTCTGTTTCGCCTCGGCAAACTGGGAATTAAGCTCGCTCAATACGGCTTTGTATTGGTCATGTTGCTTTTCGATATCGCTAATTAATCCAAGCTCTGTCTGAAGTAGCTTTGCCTTGTCGTCATACAGCGAACACTCCTTTCGGGTTGTCTCCAACCACTCGCCTAAAGCACTTAAGTCCGGGCTTATCACGACATCATGGCCACTAAGCTTAGCCAGATTTTCTTGTAAAGATTGATCTAGCTCCTGCTCACTACTGCATAAGCTATTGATTTGATCTTGTTTATCTTGGCACTGCTGGCTGATATAGCGATGCTCAGTTTCTTGTATCTCTTTATCTCTTATTAGAGCGTCTAATAAATTCTGTTCTACTTTCTCTTCTTCCTGGCAGGCCTCTAGTGCGCGACGGAGGTTCGATAATTTTTCATATTGATTGTCTATATTTTCAATATCACTTAAGACTTCTTCTAAAAATTGAGGGACACCTTCATCTGCTACAAGCAAACTACAATTAATTTGAGCAGCATAAGTTGCCCAAACCTGCTCGGTTTCCGCCTCTTTTTTCAGTGACTCCTCTGCTCTTATTCTTAACCCTTCAAGTTCCGCACCTTGACGAATTAAGGCTTCCTTCTTGGCAAGTCCCTGCTCTTTTAACGCTTCAGCAACTTTTTCTTGAGCAAGAAGCTCATCATTCGTTGACGAAGACTCAAGCTCGCCATATCCATCTAACATTGGATGATCCACGGAACCACACAAAGGGCAAGCTTCGCCTTCTTTTAATTGTGCTCGGTGCTCACTTAAGCTGACAATACGGTTTTCGAGCAAGACTCTTTCTTTTAATGACAAGAAATACTTATTAGCTTGCTGATAGGCTGTTCGAAGGCTAACAAGCTCAGCCTCAAGGCTTGCTATCGAAGCATCTTGTTTTTCGATAGACGACAGGATTTGTCGACAACTAAGCTTTTGATCCTGCGCTTGCTCAAATATTCTCTTGCACTCGGCTACCGCATTCTTTCTAAGGGAATTCTGTTGAATAAGATTCTCTAACGTTTCCAAACTCAACTGCTTATTAAGCTCTTCTAGAAAGCGATCTAGTGCTGTTTTTGCACTCGAAGATCGACTAAGGAGTTTTTTATGCTCTTGCTCTCGGATAACAAGTTGCGAATTTAATTCTCTTAGGCCTTTTTCCTTCGCCAACTTAACTGCATTGTCGCTTTCAAGCA
>NZ_LWFE01001876.1:0-1307 GCF_001635675.1 Oleiphilus sp. HI0061
AGCGCGCGATTGATGGTGTAAGCAAAATTGTGGGAGAGATCGCATCCTTGGATATGAATATGGCGATCAGTGCGAAAGCCCATGTCGATGAAATGCTTGTAGATTTGGAGCAAACAAATGTCACCATTGAAAATACTATGGATGAAGCTTCCGCTTATACAGAAACGTTAAAAGTGGACGTGGCTGACGCGGTCAGGAGTTCACAGTTTGCTGATAATGTTAGTGCCGATATTAACTCTTTTCTGCAACAAAACTCTTTGTTACAAGAGGCGCTGAATAAGGTAAGGAGTGTGTCCAGTGAAGCCGAAATACTCGACTTATTGCAAGAGATTGGCAAGCAAAAGAGTGGCTCTAAGAGCAGTGTTGCGGCAGAAGCGAGTGATGACAATGTCTCATTGTTTTAACGCAAAATATTAATCAATAGCGTGGGTGGGTAGTACAGACAATGGGAATGAATGTTCTAATTGTGGACGATCATGAATCGAATCGTATTCTAGTAAGGTATTTGCTTGAATCCGAAGGCCACGACTGCATCGAAGCTGAAAATGGGCAGATAGCAGTCGAGCAGTTTGATGAGCACCAGCCAGACTTTGTTCTGATGGACATTGTCATGCCTGTTATGGATGGCTATGAAGCCGCGTCCTTAATTAAAAAGCGCGCAGGCGATACCCATGTTCCTATTATTTTTCTGACAGCAAAACATGATGAGAAATCTTTGCTTGCTTGCCTGGAGAGTGGTGGAGATGATTATTTACCAAAGCCCATTAATGGCATTGTTCTAAAAGCGAAGATTAAGGCTCATGCGAGAACTCAGGAGCTTACCCAGCAAGTTCATGCGAAAAACAGTGAGCTAACCCGTCTACACGCGACATTAACGCAAGAACATGAGATGGGGCGTCATGTATTAAATCATACGCTCAAGAGGAGCTTGCAGAACTGTAAAAATGTTAAAAGCTATCTTTCTTCAATGTCGACCTTTAATGGCGATATCTTTCTTTTGGCCGAAAATCCAAGTGGTGGTTTATATGCTTTTCTCGGTGACTTTACTGGTCATGGTTTAGCTGCAGCAATTGGTACGATTCCTGTCTCGCAAGCATTTTTCTCCATGTGTGAAAAAAGTATGCCGATTATGGAAATTGCGTCTTCGATGAATAAGTCCTTAAAGTCCTTTTTGCCTGAGTACATGTTTTGCGCCGCGACACTAATACATGTGCCAGAATCGGGAGATAAAGCATTAGTATGGGCAGGGGGGTTGCCAGATGCGTATATTACAAGACCTGGGGAGGGGCTTGTAAGTGTCGTAAAGT
>NZ_LWFE01001877.1:0-1250 GCF_001635675.1 Oleiphilus sp. HI0061
GGTTTTATAGGAGGTAAAGGTGTTCTCGTTTTTGCTGAAACCTATGCTCCCTGGGTATCGTTTATATTGCTTTTGATTATTGGTATTAAGATGATCTATGAAGCGCTTATAACTGGTGAAGAGAATGTCCCTTCTCATATAACTCATCGTGCTATGTTCATTCTAGGTATTGCCACCAGTATCGACGCAATGGCGGCGGGCTTTTCGTTAACGTTGCTGAACGTTAACGGATTTCTAGCCTGTACTTTCATAGCTATAACCACTGCACTATTTAGCTTTGCCGGAGTCTACCTTGGCGAGAAAACAGGCACTTGGCTCGAAAGTCGAGCTGAAGTGTTAGGTGGGACGATTTTGATATTGATCGGGTTAAAGGTCCTCTTAGGCTAAGACGGTCCAGCCTACTGTCATTCATAGAGAACTAAAAATTGTTTAAATAGGGTTCGAGAAATTATTAAGTAAAAACAATAAATAAAAGTGAGTACGAAGCTCTGGCCTCGTACTCGATTAAGCTACCAGGCTTTGTAGGGTAAGAACTTACCATTCATGGTTAAGACGACGCGATCACCTTTCGGGTTCTCTTCTTTTTCAACATCCATACTGAAGTCAATTGCGCTCATGATGCCGTCGCCAAACTTTTCTTGTATTACTTCTTTTAGCGTATCGCCGTAGACACCGACAATTTCATATAGCCGATAAATTAAAGGGTCTTGAGGAATGGATTGATCCCAGGTTTTAGTCGGGTATTCCATCAATGCAGGCTTTGCTTCGTCCGGTAAATCAAGTAAGGCACAAACCTTATCTGCAACGTCCTCGGGCATACTATTCATGCCCAGACAAGCTGAGGTGAGCCATACTGAGCCCATGCCGACTTCTTCTGCCATACCTTCCCAGGTAAGTTCTTTAGATTTTTTAGCTAATACAATTGCTTCGATCACTTCTTCTTTCTTCATCACAATCACCTTTATTTACTGTGTTGGTCAGCGTCAGGTTTGAGCTGAGGAATAAATTTCATAAAGGGCTTCTGCAAGCGCTATGCCATTGGAAATTGTTATTATTATTCAATAGATTAGCTAAAACCTATGCGTGTGATCTATCAGTGAGGGCCTTATTAGTGTGCACTGAAAGGCTTGTTTCGAAGAGAGAGCCCTGTCCTAAGGCACTGCTGAATCAAGGGACTTGTCTAGCTGATTGTAGTGAGCAAAATTTATCGTGGCTTCTTACGCCAAGCGGCGGGGCTTAGGCCATATTTT
>NZ_LWFE01001878.1:0-614 GCF_001635675.1 Oleiphilus sp. HI0061
ACCTAAGATTCCACTTTGCTCACTTAAGCAGAGCTGACTAAAAGCGTTTTAGTGTGTAGAGATACTTTCGCCTCTTAATTATCTAAGGGTTAATTGGCACGGGTAAGTGCCCAGTTTTCACCAAAATGACCGTCTCCTCTTCAACGAAGGGGTGATGCTGACTCATGTGAGGGCTACGTATCCAGCTTCCTTTAGGATAGATGCCATGCTCATCACAAAACTTTCCCGATAGGACAAAAATTTCCTCCCCTCCAAAATGACGGTGAGACTGAAAACGCTCATTACTCGGCCACTTCACCAGTGCGACATGCTCATGCTCAAAATCGTGCAAAGGCATAACCTGCAGCCTGCCGATTCCTGGCAGCCAAGAGGTAGAAGTAGTATCGATGCGTACCTGTTCTTTATCCTCGAGTGAAAACTGGTTCAGCTTGACCAAGATAACACAGCCTTGCTTACTAAACGGGGCATGGTTGCTTCCAGGCGGATTACGTATATAGGTTCCAGCGCCAAAGTCTCCTGTTTCATCTGAGAATACGCCCTCCAATACAAAAATCTCTTCACCCATTGGGTGAAAGTGCTCAGAGAAAGACGAGCCAGGCTCATACATTACAATG
>NZ_LWFE01001879.1:0-878 GCF_001635675.1 Oleiphilus sp. HI0061
TCTTGCGCTTTTTCACTTCAGATACGGCTACCATTGACGCGGCTCGCTTACCTTTGCAGGTGACGGGGGCTTTAATATTTATCGATGTTATCGGTGTGATTCTTATGAACGCCTTGCTGGGAAGTGGTGACGTAAAAGTAGTCTTGAAGACAAGTATGCTTTCTCAATGGGCTGTGTTCTTTCCTTTAGGTCTTATCGCAGTAGTTTATTTTGAGCCGCCCTTGCTGGTGATTTGGCTTTTGTTTTCTTTCTCTCGCCTGGGCCAAGGTTTTGTTTACGGTATTCACTGGCATAGAGGGAAATGGGGAGGCGCTAAGCTTTAGTGTTTAGCGCTTCAATGACGGTGATTTCTAAATCGTTCTAGCCGCTCTGACGTGCTTGGGTGGCTTGAAAAATAGCCCTGTATTTCAGATTCTTGTTTTGGCTCCACGCTACCTATGTTTTCTTCGGGCTCGTTTGCACCTTGGTCTTTTTCTTGGGATTCTAAGTTCTCCATTAAGGTAATAAAATCCTCAGGATGTAAGCCAAACTCTTGTAAATGTTTCAGCGCAAAATCATCAGCCTCGAGCTCCATTTTTTGGGAATAGCCTGCTTGCAGAAGAACACCAGGTAAGGCAAGAATTGCTTGGCTGGTGGTTGAAATATCGCCAGTTACGATAACGATGAATAGGGCTAGGCTGGATTGCTGTATCAGTCTTCTCAGACTATGCCGGTGAGCGATATGTCCAATTTCATGCAGCATGATCGTTTCCAGCTGCTCTTGGTTCTCTGCGAGTTTGACCATCTCATCGGTAAAAATAATGGTTCCTGATGGAAGTGCAAAAGCATTCGCACCGATGGACTCGCTTTTGCGGAACTCGATTTTCATTGGAATGAGC
>NZ_LWFE01001880.1:0-584 GCF_001635675.1 Oleiphilus sp. HI0061
AGTCTTTGATTTCCTTCGCCGCGGCAGCAGAACGTTGCGATAAGGTACGAACCTCTCCAGCAACGACAGCAAAGCCACGGCCTTGCTCACCAGCTCTTGCGGCTTCAACCGCAGCATTCAAGGCGAGGAGGTTGGTCTGGAAGGCAATTTCATCGATCACGCCGATAATGTCGTTGATCTTGTTGCTAGATTCCATTATTTCACGCATCGCACTAACGGCACCTTGAACAACTTCACCGCCTTGCTCCGCTTTACCCTTCGCATCGCTTGCCATAGTGTTTGACTCGGAGGCATTTTCCGACGTTTGTTTTNCGGTGGCTGTAATTTGCTCCATGCTGGAAGCGGTTTCTTCCAGTGAGCTGGCTTGCGATTCGGTTCGTCGACTTAAGTCATCGGAGCCTTCCGCGACTTCTTGTGAAGAAGTGCGAACCGTTTCTGAGGCGATTTGAATGCGTGTTAGCACTTCACTTAGTTTGGTAACGCTGTTATTTGCATTGTTTTTGATGGCAAGTAACTCGCCCTTGTAATTGTTTTCGATACTCTTGGTGAGATCACCTTCAGACATTGCTTCAAATATCACGCCG
>NZ_LWFE01001881.1:0-838 GCF_001635675.1 Oleiphilus sp. HI0061
GGTGTAACCAAGAACTTCCTGTTGGTGTATTTTATCAACGAATTCTTGAATTTGAATTCGACATTCAAGGATTTCATCCAATATATCTTGGCTAGGCGAATAGCTAGTAGTTTGAGTCAGGCTAGACTTTGGAAGTCGTAAGGCCGTATGTAAGACGCCTCTGTCCTCTGTGTTGTTCAGTAAGTCTCCATTCTCTCCTGTGCCACAAAACAAGGCCTTAACCTTTGCTTCAAGCCCTGCTTCAGCAGTGAGCTGAGATAAGAGCGAAATCGTTTCCTCGGTGACACGGTTTTTTGAATAATCATAAAATACATGTGGTGCCTGAAAGGAGTAGCGATCAAAGCGCTTAGGATCACCTTCAAATAGGTCTTTTACATGAAGCTTAGTAATGAATTTGGCATGATCCTTTAATGCTTGGTAACTAGGTAATACATCCAATGTCATAGTGTTACTCAATATCGATGGTTAAAGATTCACCGTTATATTATCAATTAAACGGGTTGAGCCCAAATACGCGGCTAATAAAATTACGAAAGCTGTATCTGTTTCTTGTGAAGGAGCAAGTGTTGTGGGCTTGGCTATATTGAAGTAATCGGGTTTAAAGCCATTTTTAACCAAGTGTGATTTGGCGTCCTCGCATAATGCAGTGATATCCCGTTCGCCAGCCTGAAGCTGCGCAGCACAATGTTGCAATAGCTGGTAAATCTTAGCGGCAGTTTGCTTTTCTTGCTGGCTAAGGTAACCATTGCGAGAGCTGCGGGCTAGACCTGACTCTTCCCGAGATGTTGGGACGCCAATGATAGAAACAGGCATACAAAGGTCGGAAACCATCTTGCGA
>NZ_LWFE01001882.1:0-1299 GCF_001635675.1 Oleiphilus sp. HI0061
GGGTTCACATTGGCGGACCGAGTTCGTTCTAGCCTGAATTCATACCGTATGAGTTTAGGTGACTATCTCAATAACTTACTCCTAGATAAAGAACATAAAGGTCTACTTAGGGCCCTGATCCTGGGAGATCGGGGGCAAATTAGTCCTGGAGACTCACGAGTTCTGCAGTACACAGGAACACAGCATTTGCTTGCTATCTCGGGCCTGCATGTGGGGCTGGTGATGTTTTTTCTCTATAAGCTCTTGGTCTGGTCTGCTTTTCGAGTGCCAGTCGTTGCTTTTTTCGGCCTTGCTTACGTCATTATGGTTGGCGGGAGTGAATCTGCCATCAGGGCTTGGGTAATGTCTGTGTTGGCTCTGGTGCTTTTATCAGGGCGGTGGCGCAGAGACTATTTGGCGATTTATTGTGCCGCAATGTTTATGGTACTTTTATTCGACCCCCTATCGCCCATGAATATTGGCTTTTGGTATTCATTTATTTGTGTGGCTTTGCTTATATTGTTGTCACGGTTTGCACTAAATATGGATGCAAGCTGGCGTTCACTGTTGTTGCTGCAGTTGGTTTTGATTGTCGGCCTCGCTCCTATTAATGCCCTGATCGGCAATGTTCAGGGGCTGGCGAGCTTATTAGGAAATATGTTTGCCGTTCCTTGGGTTTCGTTGTTTGTTTTGCCTGTATCTTTAGTTGCTTTAGGTATCTCGTTTTTGAGTCGGCCAGTTGGTGAGATCTTGATGAGCTGTTCTGATGCTGGTTTAGAGTTACTGGTTCAGTATTTGTCATCTTTAATTGGTCTTTTAGCTGAGTTTTCTTTTGGGGCAAGCAATGTCTTATTAATTCCTTATGCGGTTTTATTCTTGAGCTTTGTTTTCTTTATTCGCAATTATCTGCTTCGGGCAGTGTTTCTGGCGGTATTGTTATTGGTGCTCTACACGCCTTCAGTGCTAAAGGAGCCGAAGTCCGAGGTCTTGGTTTTCGATGCGGGGCAGGGTTTGGCTATCGCATTGATCTGGGGCGGTCAGTACTGGCTCTATGATACCGGGTTAGCCTTGGGAAGCTATTCTCTGGTTGAAAGTGCAGTTTTCCCCTATTTCCGTGAACAAGAGTTGTTGCTGAATATTAGTGGGTTGATAGTGAGTCATGGTGACGCGGATCATGCGGGCGGAGCTGCGCGCGTTGAGGAATATTTGCAGCCTACGCACTTGTGGTCTGGCGAGCCGGGTCGTGTATCGGGCTTAATGAACGAAAAACCTTGCGCCGCTGGAATGTCTTGGGAGTATACGGGGGGGCGCCTGGAGGTT
>NZ_LWFE01001883.1:0-2515 GCF_001635675.1 Oleiphilus sp. HI0061
GACCACGCAAACGAGCACTCAAAGTCAAATCAGGCGGAGCACTACCAAACCAAACCTTTGCCTGATCTTCAGCCATGGAAATTTCCATTAACTGGCCGATCTTGGTATCACCTACGAGAATATTTTCTTCAAAAATATCATGAGGAATTCCTAAATCATCAGCGGCACGCTCATAACGAGCGTACTTCATTGAGTGGCAAGCAAAACAGTAGTTCACAAATAAAGATAAACCATTCTGTAAAGACTCATTATCTGAAATGTCTGTTTTGATGTGATCCATAGGCGCTGCAGGTCCACCTGCAGCAAAAGCACCTAAAGAAATAACAGAACAGAAAACCGCAATTAATAAATGTTTCATTATCCTGTCACCCTCTCTGGAACTGGCTTGGTTTTTTCAATCTTTGTATACCAAGGCATTAATAAAAAGTAGGCAAAATACACAGCAGTCAAAATCTGCGCCCATAGCGTTCTTTCAGGCGTCGCAACAACAACACCTAAATAACCGAGTATAGAAAATGATACGACTAACAACGCTAGCGCAACTTTACTGATCCAGCCTTTATAACGAATAGACTTAACAGGGCTCTTGTCCAGCCAAGGCAAGACAAACAGAATTGCTATTGCAGCACCCATCACAACCACACCCAAGAATGCATCAGGTACAGCACGAAGCATTGCGTAGAATGGAGTAAAGTACCAAACAGGAGCAATATGATCAGGCGTTTTCAGCGGGTTTGCTGGTTCAAAGTTTGGCTTCTCGATAAAGTAACCACCCATCTCAGGGAAGAAGAAGACAACACCACAGAATACAAACAAGAAAACAACAATACCGACAATATCGTGCACACTATAGAAAGGATGGAAAGGAATACCGTCTTTTGGAATACCGTTTTCGTCTTTATTCTGCTTTATTTCGATACCATCTGGGTTATTCGAACCCACAGTATGTAAAGCTAATACATGCAGAACAACCAATGCCAAAATAACGATAGGCAATGCCACGACATGCAAAGCAAAGAAGCGGTTTAGCGTGATACCTGAAATCAGGTAATCACCACGAATCCACAAGGACAAATCCTCACCAATGTAAGGGATCGCGCCAAATAGGTTTACGATAACCTGAGCACCCCAGTAAGACATCTGGCCCCACGGTAACAAATAACCCATAAATGCTTCAGCCATCAAAGCTAAATAGATCGTCATACCGAAGATCCAGATAAGTTCTCTAGGCTTCTTATATGAACCATACATTAAGCCACGGAACATATGCAGATAAACCACAACAAAGAATGCTGAAGCGCCGGTGGAGTGCAAGTAACGCAGCAACCAGCCATATTCAACATCACGCATAATGTACTCAACCGATGCAAACGCACCTTCAGCACTTGGGTTGTAGCTCATAGTCAACCAAATACCAGTAAGAAGCTGGTTAACCAAAACAACCATTGAAAGCACACCAAAAATATACCAAACATTAAAGTTCTTTGGCGCGTAGTATTTACTCATGTGATTTTCGAATGCTTCAACAACAGGGAGGCGCTCGTCAATCCAGTTAATTAGCTTTTGCATTATGCCTGCTCCTCATCAACACCAATAACTACCGTTGCATCATCCAGGTACTTATAAGGAGGAATTTCCAAGTTCTTAGGTGCTGGAACCCCTTTATAGACTCGACCTGCCAAATCAAAACGAGAACCGTGACAAGGACAGAAAAAGCCACCTACCCAGTTAGCATCAAATTCTTGAGGCTTCACTTCTGGCACGAATTGTGGAGAACAACCTAGGTGAGTACAGATACCAACAATGACTGCATACTCAGGGCGCGAAGATCTAAACACCCCTTTAATATATTCAGGCTGCTGAGGTAACTCAGACTGAGGGTCTCGCAACTCATCAGACAGCTTTTCAATATTATCAAGCATCTCTTGAGTTCGACGAATAACCCAAACAGGTTTACCTCGCCACTCAACAGTCATTCTCTGACCTGGCTCCAACTTTCCAATGCTTGCTTTAACTGGCGCACCGGCAGCTTTTGCTTTTGCACTTGGATTCCAAGACGCAACAAACGGAACCGCTGCTCCAATTGCCCCTACCCCACCAACAACGGAGGTAGCACCGATTAAAAATCGGCGTCGGCCAGCATTAACGTCGCCATCACTCATATAGGCATCTCCCAATATTAACTACGTACCAATATTTACGTAGTAGTTTAGTTATGATGACCCAGCAACATCTACCCCAGTATAAGTAACTTATACCTGCGTAAATAACGCCCAATCACTTTATCTTATCGACACTAGACTAAAATTTTAGACCGCGCACTTCAAAACCCACAGATAGTAATTAAATTGACCTGCCGCTTCAACAACTTTCGCTACAATATCCCTAATAAAAATAAGGATTAACATAAAAAAAAACGCCTGCCAGCATAACCGACAAGCGTTTCTTGAATAAGGCGTATTAACGCTTTGAGAACTGAGGCTTCTTACGCGCTTTGCGTAGACCAACCTTCTTA
>NZ_LWFE01001884.1:0-840 GCF_001635675.1 Oleiphilus sp. HI0061
TGAAGATGGTCGTAATATCACTGTTGATACAACAACTGGTGGTGCGGAAGACTTCGGTTTAGTTGATGATGGTACTGATGGTACCGCTGTCACATTTATTGGTGATGTAACGCTAACTAGTGATGACGGTTCTGATATTAATGTTGGTTCAAATACTCAGAATATTGATAACTTCGGTTTTGAAAAAGGTACATATAGTGGCAACAAGGCTGCACTAGTTGGTGATAATGGTAATGATGGTACTAGAGCTGCGCTACAGGCTGGTGACTTAACGCTTAATAATGTATCAGTTGGTGCGACAAAAGCAGGTGATGATACTGCATCTTCTACGCTATCAAGTTCAAGCGGTATTGCGCTAGCTGCTGCGATTAATAGGGTTTCAGACCAATCTGGTGTATCGGCTACGGTTAATGAAAACAGAGTTTACTCTGGTGATGTAACTGTGACTGGAACCGACTTTGATATCTCTATAAACGGGACGCAAATCACGGGTGCAATGGGGGCTGATCTTGCCACTAACCTAACAACAACTATTGATGCTATTAACGCTAAGTCTGGTTTGACGGGTGTAACAGCAGAAGCATTGGATAATAATCAATACACTTTGGTTGCTGAAGATGGTCGTAATATTGAATTGACTGTGGCTACGGCTGGTGACTCGGGTTTTACGACTGATGAAAACTATGTTGCTGGCGTTACGCTTGAGGCGGCTGGTGAGTTCTCAGTGGGTACGCTAACGGGCAATAATGAGCGGGCTGGTTTTAATGCAGTTGGTAGCTTTGGTGGATCAGAGTCGGGTACACTACTGAAAGATGTCGATATTAGTACCCTAGAGGGTGC
>NZ_LWFE01001885.1:0-1155 GCF_001635675.1 Oleiphilus sp. HI0061
GCACTAAGCTTATGGGCTTTGTATCACAGCAATAACCCCCCCTGTACAAGCATCTAAAGCTACTTCCTTTAGCGATAGTTTTTTTGTTGGTTCGGCCTTCGTAAGTGTTTATCTAGCCTCGGTGAGCGAAAACCTACCGCAAACCACTTTCCCTGGCGAATTGATAAGCCGCCCCTATGACATCCTTCCACTAGCGACATACTTATTAGCCGCCACATTGTTCTGGACCTGGTTTCAGAAAGAACGCGACCCCGTCAGCCTGGCGTTTTTATTAAGCTGCATTCCAGAGTGCCTAACCCAACTGCATGTGGCATTCGGCTCTACGCAACTTTTCGATAACCATTTCAATATCGCTCATATACTGAAAATTGTTGCTTACCTTTCTATGCTAGCAGGCATAACTCGCAGCCTAATTTTCAACACCGCCACCTCATCAACAGATAGCGGCCCCCGCGAAACACCCCCTCTTACACATCAACATATCAGAACTTCAAAAACTGAACGTGCGAAGCGCCCTATAAGTCTACTAATCCCCTCAGTTACATTCTCTTTAACACTCATTGTCGGCACCATCATCAGTATTTCTGTGTATCTGGATCATATCGCCCAAATAAAGAAAAAGAACCTACAGGAGCTTGAGCACGAAGCTGAGATGCTTGAGTCGAGCTATCAATCCATATTTCAAAGAAGTGCCCAAGACTTAGTTTCCCTGGGCAAGCACTATGCCATTCAAGCCTATGTGCAAGGAGGCATCACTGAGTCTGAGCCAGTCAATCGCACTCTCGAACACTACTTGCTTTTAAATCCAGGCGTAGTAAATATCAAGCTAGTCGCCAAAAGACCGGACAGTGTAATTGGCTGGGAAGTTCTTTATACAAGCCACAAGGCTGACAGCAAGAGCGGAGAGGAAAGCTCAGACACCTTTCTAACAAGAGACCTAGCTACACTGAAGCAAAGTGGCAAGTTAAAATCGGGGGAGATTTACTTTTCTGATATCTACCTAAGTCCAGATCTAGTTGAGCTGGAAACAGAAAAGGTCTTTTCAAGCGTTTCAAACGCGTTATTCAAGGTTCTGGACGATACAGCCAGCTATGTATTAATCGCAACGCTTAAGCCAATGGCTATTATCTCTGGTTTGCCTCGCTACAATAGCAA